>JBGSTN010001125.1:0-7518 GCA_041736455.1 Burkholderiaceae bacterium
GCGACCCGGCCTCAAGCGGCGCGCCAAGCTGGCGCGCGACCGCCGTGCGGGTCAGGCGGAATCGATTACCGGCCGACTCGAGCGCGGCCAGGGGATCCTGCTCAGCCACGGGTAAGGTGCCGGCTCGACATCGAATCAACCACAAGTGAATCGCATATGAATAGCAAGGCTAAGCACCTCGGTCTCCTCATGGTGGGCGCGATCGCCGGCATTCTGGTCAGCGTCGGCATTACCGCCGTCGCTCAGAAAGACCAGCGTACCACGTTGCCGCTCGCTGAATTGCGGCAGTTCACCGACGTCTTCGGCGCGATTCAGGCCAACTACGTCGAACCCGTCACCGACAAGAAACTGATCACCCAGGCGATCAGCGGCATGCTGGCGGGGCTCGACCCGCATTCGGCCTACCTGGATTCCGAAGCCTTTCGCGAACTGCAGGTGGGCACGCAGGGCGAGTTCGGCGGCCTGGGCATCGAGGTCGGCCAGGAAGACGGCTTCATCAAGGTCGTCTCGCCGATCGAAGACACGCCGGCGGCCCGTGCGGGCGTCAAGGCGGGTGACCTGATCATCAAGATCGACGAAAAACCCACCAAGGGCATGACCCTCGCCGATGCGGTCAAGCTGATGCGCGGCAAGCCCAAGACGCCGATCGTCCTGACGCTGTCACGCAAGGGCGAAGGCCAACCCGTCATCATCGAGGTCATGCGGGACGTCATCAAGGTCCGTTCGGTCCGGTGGCAGCCGCTCGAGCCCGGCTATGGATACGTCCGCGTGACCCAGTTCCAGGAGCAGACGGTTTCGGATCTGTCGCGGGCGCTCATCGAACTGACCAACGGCGGCATGAGCAAGGGCCTGGTGCTCGACCTGCGTAATGATCCAGGTGGTTTGCTGCATGGCGCCGTCGGCGTTTCGGCGGCATTTCTGAAACCACGCGTAACGGTCGTTTCGACCAATGGACGCACTGAAGATGCGGCGCGCGATTACCTCGCCGCTCCCGAGGACTATCTGCGCGGCTCGCGTCGTGACATCCTCGCCGACCTTCCTGCGATCGCGAAGACCATACCGATGGTGGTCCTGGTGAACAGCGGATCCGCGTCGGCATCGGAAATCGTTGCCGGCGCGCTTCAGGATCACGAGCGTGCCAAGATCCTCGGCACGCAGACGTTCGGCAAGGGATCCGTCCAGTCGATTCTCCCGCTCACCAACAACACGGCCATCAAGCTCACCACCGCGCGCTATTACACGCCGAAGGGTCGCTCGATCCAGGCCAAGGGCATCACGCCCGATTTGATCGTCGAAGAAACGCCCGATGGGGAATCGGCCGGCTTCCGCATCCGTGAAGTCGACCTCAGCCGCCATCTGTCCAACGACAAGAGCGAAGAAGCCGAAATCCGCAAGCCCGTCGCAAGTGACAACGAGCGCGACAAGGATCGCAAGCCAATCGTCTTCGGGTCCGATGACGACTATCAGCTGAAGCAGGCGATGAACCACCTCAAGGGCTTGCCGGTCATGGTGGCGAAAGACGAGAACGCCGCCGACAAGGCACCCAAGAAACAGTAATCCGGACCACGCACCGCAGTGTTTCACGAACCGGCCGCAAGGCCGGTTTTTCATTTCCGATTGCACTGCGACAGGTCGATGCGCACCCCGGCGCAGCATGGATCAGCAACACGCTTCGTAAGACCATGTGAAATCAATTTTCGTTACGCTTCAGGTACGGCATAAGCGACACGAAACGGGCCAATCTGCAGTCGAGGCGCTATCCTAGACTCTCGCCGAAACGAGAAGCCTGACGCACAATACTTCGGTCGCCTGAAGCGCGCCCTTGCGCTCGGTTACACATTGTCCAGCGGTCCGCTCAGCGATGTGCGTTTTCGTGACGCAGTTGGCATCGCCGCCATGACGAACTCCCTATTCTTGTCACCGTTCCCGCGAGTCGTGATGATGCAAAAAGAATTTCTGTTGCCAGCCCCGGTGAAGTCCGGTGTCGGGTACGGCGTCTTCGAGTTGGTACGCGCCGTCACCGACGCAGTCATTTCGGTCGTGATCCTGCTCTTTGCGTCACTGGTCTGGGGGGTCCACTTCGGGCCGGCCGAAAGTGTTCTGGCGATCATGAGTTTCATGCTCCAGTACCGCGGGCGGGGCGGCCTCGGCGTACCGCGCAGTGAGGTCGTTTCCACGATCCTCCAGCGCTGGGCGTTCACGGTGATTCTCTTGCTGGCGATCGGCCTTCTCACCCAGTTTCTCATCCAGTTCGACGAGCCGATGCTGCTCACCTGGATCGCCCTGACCCCGCTTGCCCAGATCGCTGCCCACTGGCTCGGACCTTACGTCTACGCACCGATCGTCCGCATGCGCGGGCTGCGTCGCTCGATCGTGGTCGGCAGCACCGAACTCGGTCGTGCATTCGCCAACACCATCAACAGCGACCCGATCGCCTACGAGCGCGTTGTCGCTTTTTTTGACGATCGAGAGGAAGAACGCATCCCCGAGCAGCATCGCACCAAGCTTGCCGGACGCCTCGATGCCGTCGGCGACTTCGTCCGTGCGAACAACATCGACCAGATCTTCATCGCATTGCCGATTGCCGCGCAGCCGCGGATCCTGCACATGATCAGCGATCTGCACAACTCGACCGCTTCCATCTGGTTCGTTGCAGACCTGGCCCGCTTCCAGCCGGTCCAGCCCAGCATCTCGACGATCTCCGGATACCCCGTGCTGGCGGTCTGCGAGAGCCCGTTCCGCGGCATGCCTGGCACGATCAAGCGCATCGTCGATGTGATCGTCGCATCGATCGCGCTCGTGCTGGTCGCGCCCATCATGCTGATCTGTGCGATTGCCATCAAGCTCAACTCGCCAGGTCCGATCATATTCAAGCAGACCCGCTACGGCCTCGAAGGCGGCGAGATCAAGGTGTACAAGTTTCGCAGCATGAGCGTGACCGAAGACGGCGCCAAGAACTACACGCAGGTGTTCCGTGGCGACACGCGCGTCACGAAGGTCGGTGCCTTCCTGCGCAAGACATCGCTCGATGAACTGCCGCAGTTCATCAACGTGCTGCAAGGCCGCATGAGCGTGGTGGGCCCGAGGCCGCACCCGGTTGCGGTCAACCAGCACTACCGTCAGCACATCCCCAGCTACATGATCCGTCACAAGGTCCGGCCCGGCATCACCGGGTGGGCGCAGATTCACGGGTATCGCGGCGGGGACGATCTCGAGAGCATGACCAAGCGCATCGATCACGATCTCTTTTACCTGCGCAACTGGTCGCTTTGGCTCGACGCGAAGATATTGTTCCGGACCATCGCGGTCGTCTTCAAGGATCCGGTGGCCTTCTGAGCGGAGCGACATACAACCCCGGCGCGCGTATCGATCAGGCGTTGCGTCATCAGCGCGCAACGCCAACGTCCTGGTGGCTGCCGGTACTGGCATTCGGTCCTCTGATCCTGACGACCTACTTCGCGAAGATCGGCGTGCCTTTCGGGCCGCCCGAAGTGCCCGCCTCGTTGTACCTGATCCTGGTCCTGCTGGTGCTGGGCGTCGCCACGTCCAGGCTCACGATCGACCTGCAGCGACTGGGCATGTTCGTGGTGGCCATGTCGTTCCTCGGCGTGGTGATGATCCTGCGTGGCGACGAATGGTCGGTCGGGTCGTACCTGATGATGGCCGCGCTGTATGCGACGTACACGGTGTCGTTGACCGACCCCCGCTATGACGTGCGCCGCGGCATCGAGTTCTTCCTCAATGTGTCGCTGATCATTGCCATCGCCGGCATCGCGCAATTCTTCCTGCAGTTCGTGATCGGGCCCAAGCTCGCGTTTCCCATCGATTACCTGTTGCCCAAGAGCTTTCTCGTCGAGGGCTACATGAACCTCAACGTGCTCAGCTACGGGTCGACGACGCACAAGCCCAACGGCGTCTTCCTGCTGGAAGCTTCGTTCTTCAGCCAGCTGCTCGCCATCGCGGTCATCGCCGAACTGTTGACCAGGAACCGGATGCATCGCCTGCTCATCTATGTCAGCGGCATGATCGTTTCATATTCGGGTACGGGCATCATCGTCCTCCTCGTCGTGATGCCGTTTCTCGTGATCAAGAAGAAGCGCTGGGACCTGGTGATCATCGCGCTTGGCGGCCTGGTCGCACTCGCTCTCCTCTACGACGTGCTGAACCTCGACATCTTCACGAAGCGCGCGACAGAGTTCGGCGCGACGAAGTCGAGCGGCTTCATGCGCTTCACGGGCGCCTACTACATGTTCGACCAGTTCCTGTTCATCGACCAGTGGCGCACCCTCTTCGGATATGGCGCCGGCCTGTTCAAGGAATACGAGGTGCGCACCAACCTGCCGGTGCACGAGTCCGCGCTGACCAAGATCGTCTTCGAGTTCGGCGTGATCGGTGCGATCGTGAAAATCGGGTTCCTGGTCTTCTGTCTCACCCGCTCCAGTGCACCCGGCCTGCTCAAGCTGGGCGTGGCCGTCATGTTCTTCATGGCCGGTATCTATACCCCCTCGTCGCACGGGATCGCGCTCGTGACACTGATGTGGCCGAGCCCGACCCGCGAACCGATCCGGCCGGTCGAACGGACCACCCATGCGCTGCGCTGGCTGGGCCTCGATTTCTCGCGAGCACGCCCCTACGCCGGCCGTCGCTCCAGACGCAGCAGCCCGGGCTGATGATGACCGCCGTCTTTCTGGCGCTCGCGGGACTGGCGCTGTTCGCCGCCCTGCATCCCTACACGACATTCCCGCTGAGTCTCTGGTTGCTGCGCGCATCGGGCCGCGTCAATCCGCCACTGCCGGCTGCCGATCCCCAGGCGACTCCTCCGCGTCTGGCCATCCTCATGTGCGTGCACAACGAGGAGAACGTGATTCATGGTCGCATGACCAATCTGATCGCGCTGGCGGACCGTGTGCCGGGTACCGAGATCCTGGTCTATGTCGATGGCAGCACCGACCGCACGCAGGCGATCCTCGAGCGGTTCGGTGACCGGATACAGGTCGTGGTCTCCGAGCACCAGACGGGCAAGACGCCCGGCATGAACCTGCTGGTCACCAGGACCGATGCACCGATCGTCGTCTTCACCGACGCCGCCGTGCGCATGGACGACGATTCGCTGACGAGCATGCTGCGCCACTTCGATGACCCTGCCATCGGCTGTGTCTGCGGTCGGATCATTGCCGTCAGCAGTACCGACCAGCTCACCGCAACGGCCGACACGTCGATCCGCTACTGGGCGTTCGATGCGCTGATCCGCGAACTCGAGAGCGACACGGCCTCGGTGATCGGCGCCCATGGTCCGCTGTTCGCGATTCGCAGGGCATTGCATGAGCCGGCGCCGCCGGAACTCTTCGACGACATGTGGGTCTCGCTCGCGATCCTCTATGCGGGACACCGTGTCGTGCAGGCTCGGGATTTCGTCGGCTTCAAGGCGATTGCGAGCAAGGGCGCCGACGAATTCACGCGCAAGACGCGGATCGCCTGCCAGTCGGTCAACATCCATCGCCTGCTCGCGCCCCGCCTGCGACGCCAGCCGCTGCTGATCCGTTACTGCTACGCGTCGCACAAGGTCCTGCGCTGGGCGACGATCTACTCGCTGTCGCTGGCGGGCCTGTTCGCGACGGTCGCGGCACTGACCGCGGGATACTGGCTGCCCGCCATGATCTTCTGGTTGCTGGTTGCCACCGCCGTCGCCCTGGGCTTCACCGGCATCAGGCCGTTCGCGCAGATCAATTCGGCGCTCGCGGCGCTGATCGCCAACGGCCTGGGCATCATCCAGTCGCTGCGCGGCATCACGTACCAGACCTGGTCACCGGTCAAGTCGGCGCGGGAATCGCGCCCGGGTTCCGCGAATCTCGACGGCACCGACTAGAAGCCCGGGCCACCGCCGACCAGTCAATATCCATTTCGATTCCACTGCAAGGAAAGCAATGAAGAACTCTCTGCGCAAGCGCGTTCTGGTCACCGGCGGAGCCGGTTTTCTGGGCTCGCACCTGTGCGAACGCCTGCTGGCTGCAGGCCACGAAGTGATCAGCGTGGACAACTACTTCACTGGCGGAAAGGAGAACATCATCGAACTGATGAAGAATCCGCGCTTCGAATTCATTCGCCACGACGTGACGTTCCCGCTCTACATCGAGATCGACGAGATCTACAACCTCGCCTGCCCCGCGTCACCGATCCACTATCAGCACGATCCGGTTCAGACGACCAAGACCAGCGTGCACGGCGCGATCAACATGCTGGGCCTCGCCAAGCGCACCGGCGCGCGCATCTTCCAGGCCTCCACCAGCGAAGTCTACGGCGACCCGTTCGAGCATCCGCAGCGCGAGAGCTATTGGGGCAACGTGAACCCGATCGGCCTGCGTTCCTGCTACGACGAAGGCAAGCGCTGCGCCGAGACCCTCTTCTTCGACTATCACCGCCAGCACAACGTGAGCATTCGCGTCGCGCGCATCTTCAACACCTACGGCCCGCGCATGCACCCGGGCGACGGACGTGTCGTGTCGAACTTCATCGTCCAGGCATTGAAGGGCAATCCGATCACGCTGTACGGCGAAGGGCAGCAGACCCGCTCGTTCTGTTACCAGAGCGACCTGATCGAAGGATTCATCCGGTTCATGGAAGCGCCCGATCCGATCACCGGGCCGATCAATCTGGGCAATCCGGGTGAATTCACGATTCGTGAACTGGCCGAGAAGATCCTCACCCTCACCGGTTCGGCATCGAAGCTCACTTTCGAACCGCTGCCGCCCGATGATCCCAAGCAGCGCCAGCCCGATATCACGCTGGCCAAGGAAAAACTGGGTTGGGAGCCGACGGTCGACCTCGACGCGGGGCTGCGTCAGACGATCCCGTACTTCAAGGGACTGATCGACGCTGGGCTCGCCTGACACCGACCATGCCGCAGCGCCGTTCGGAGCCGCGGCGGGTCAGGACCTGACGCTCGCCAGCATCGCCGTCTCGATCGCGATCTTGAGTTTCGCGCCTCTGTCGTTCCAGCGGTAGGCGGCACGGGCGCAGGACAACGCCCTGGTGTGCATGTCGTTCAGGTGATCGATATCGTCGATCTCGCGCAGGATCGCGGCGACCAGATCGTGCAGATTGTCGGCGGTGACGAGACAGCGCCTGATCTCCGGTGGCAATCCTGCGGCGGCATCGCCGATGCTCGCCACCGGCATGCGGCCGAAGATGTAATCGAGGAACTTCAGCTTGAAGCCGCCGCCGATCAACTCCGGCACGACGGCCATGCGCGCATTGGAAAAGATCGGATTGATGTCGTGCACGAATCCATGCAGCGTGGTGGCACGCAAAGTCGGTTCGATCCGGGTGCGAAGCTGGACCGGGATCTTGCCGACCACATCGAAGTGAATGCCGCGCTCGGCGAAGACCGGGTCGGCCACGGCCAGAAACTGGCGCAGATTCTCTTCCTTGATTGCCCATTTGAACGAACCGACCATCACGACGCGACGCGGCGTCTGCGCGGCGATGTTCCGCTCCGGTGCGGGCTCGGCGGCGTAGCCC
>JBGSTN010001127.1:0-1611 GCA_041736455.1 Burkholderiaceae bacterium
CGAGCGTGCCGAGCTGGCCGCGTGTGATCGTCATGGCGTCGCCGGAGCGCGTGAAGCTGACGATTTCCTCGCCGCCGATCGCGACGTGGCCCGATGCCGGATATTCAGCGTTGCCGATGCCGGAAGGCGACAGCGTGAAGGCGGTGTCGTCGCTGTCGATACTGCCCACCAGGAAGCCGTTGGACAGCAGCGGCGCCTGTGCCCTGTCGCTGTCGGCAAGCTTCAACACGTCCTTTGCGGTGATGGTGTAGGTGCCATCGGTGTTCGGCCCGTCCGTGGCCTCCACGACGAAGTGCAGGGTTTCCATTTCGGCGAGGTCCTGGCCGAGCAGGCCGGTAATCCAGCGGATCGACCGGCCGCGAAGGCGCTGGCCATAGCGTGCCCGCCACTTGCCCCAGAAGGTGCCCTGCTCGAATGGTTCGCTGCCCAGGATGTGCCGATGGTCGGACAGGCTCACGGTCAGCGTGGCGCGCTCGCCCAGGTTCTCGCCCAGCGAGATCCGCGAAGGGGTGTAGGTGACGCCCTTGATCGTGGGAATGGCGTCGATATTGGCGGGCAGATAATCGGTCGGCTGCGCAAAGCGGAATGTGGTCTCCACCTCCGGCGATGAGTCTGCGAAGTCCGGAACATCGACTTCAATAAACGTGAGCGACTTCATTCGTATATGCCACTCATCTCAAAGCTCACCTGCATCATTCCGTTGGGCCGTTGGTTGGCCGGCTTCGGGTCGTTGGTCAGCCAGGCGAAGCCGCATTCGGCCGGATAGCTGCCGGGGCGCCAGGCCCAGAAAAACGGGTTCTCGCGCGCCGCTGTGACGAACGGATCGAAGTAAGTCCGGTACCAGGCAGGTGTCAGGTTTTGCAGCGCGGCGGTGGTCTTCGTCATCTCGTTGAGCACGATACGGCCGAGAAACGATCCGTTCTCGGATCGGGCGTTGATGACCTTCGAACCGCGCCCGTAATTGATCGGAGTGTGGCCGACAAAAATTCGACGTTGGAGCACAAGCAGCGCGCCAAGGTAGACCACTGCGGCGGTGGGTGCTGCGTTGCCCGGCTGAAGCCGGATGCGGACCTGTGACAGCGCCTGCGGCGTGAAGCGCATGATGATCGGCTGATCGTTCGCCGGGATGAATTCCTGCACGATCTCCACCCAGGCATCCGGGCTAGCGTCTTCGTCCAGCGCCTCCACCGAGACGGTGATCTGCGCCGAGCCGAAATTATGTCGGGCGATGCCGATGTAATCGCACAGCTCGGCGGTGTCGGCGGTGATGGTGATATATTCGTCGGCCTCCGGCGAACCGACCTCGCCCAGCCAGCGCAGCGCGGTGCTGACGTTCCCCAGGTTAGACGCGGGGAAATCCGGATCTTCCGTGGTCGCCGTGATGTTGGAAGCCGTGACCTGGTTCTGATAACCGATGATAGGATTGTCCGCATTGATGACGCCGCCGCCGCTGTCGGCGGCGGCCAGCGTCAAACTGCTCGAGATGACCACCGGCATTTAAGCAACCCTCAGAACTGCGCCATCCGAAAGCGCGTCGTTGATCTGCTCGATAAACTCCCGCACCTGCTCACGCCCGAAGCGCTCGCCTTGCAGGCTGATGGTGAAGCTTTG
>JBGSTN010001133.1:0-6638 GCA_041736455.1 Burkholderiaceae bacterium
GCGACCCGCGTCGCGCCGCAGCGCGATCAGGGCCGCCAGAGCCGACGAATCGACCGCGACCAGACCGGCGAGGTCGATCCGCGTCTCGCCTTCCAGCAATTGGCGTCGCGCCCGAACGAGGAACTCGGGCACTTCATTCATCGTCAGGCGGTCGGGCCGATTCATGTCAGGTCTTGGACGACTGCGCATATTGCTGGTTCTTTTCCTGCAACGTCTTGATCAGGCCATCGACGCCATCGTTGTTGACGATCTGACGGAACTGGTTCCGGTAGGTTTCGATCAGCCAGACGCCCAGTACATTGATGTCGAAGATCTTCCAGCTTTCGCCGTCCTTCTCCAACCGGTAATTGAGCTGGATCGGCTCGGCGCGACCGACGATGTCGCTGCGCACGATCACTTCCTGCTCGTCGGACGAACCGCGCATCGGTTTCATCTGGATGGTTTCGTCGCGAACCTGGGTCAACGCGCCGGAATAGGTACGCAGCAGCAGGGTCCGGAATTCCTTCGCCAGCTGGGTTTTCTGTTCGGCGGACGCGTCGCGCCAGCCACGACCGACGGCGAGGGCCGTCATGCGCTCGAAATTGACGAACGGCATGATCGACTCGTCGACGAACTGCGAGATGCGCCGGAAGTCGCCCGCCTTGATCTGGGGATCGGATTTGATCTTGTCGAGAACCTCGGTGCTCACCCGCGAAATGAGTTCGTCTGGTTTGACAGGCGCCGACATGGCCGGGGACACGGCGGCGGACAGCACGGCGAGCACCAGAAGGCCACGACCGATCGCGGTGCGAAGCCAGGCTTTCAGGCGGTTGCTCGGATTCATGAATTGATTCCTGAAGAATGAGGGCAGAAGGGGATCAGTGAGGAAATCTTAACGGATAGGCTGCGTGGCCGGCTGACTTCAGCGCACCAGCGTCAGGGTCGGCGCATCCTGAGCCCGGATGCGCCGGGCACGGCAAGACGCTCAGTCTTCGTAGGTTGGCAGGGCCTCGTCCTCGTCATCCTGGGGCGGCGGATCACCGTCGTACACATCATTGCGCAGGCGCTGAAGATAGGAGTCGCGCACGAAGCTGTATTCGTCGAGCGAAGCCGCATCGATCAGCCTGGTTGCGTCGAGCAGGCTGGCGCGCAGATCGACGATATCGAGGATCGACACGCCCCAGTAGCCGTCGTCGTTGGTCAGGATGCTTTTCATCGGGTCGACGTAGTAGTCGGTGACAAGGCCCGTCGTCATGCGGACCGTCGAGGGCCCCAGGAAAGGCAACACGATATAGGGACCGGTCGGCACGCCCCAGACCCCCAGCGTCTGGCCGAAGTTCTCGCGATTCTTGCGAAAACCCATTTCCGAGGCTGGGTCGGAGAACCCGAAGAACCCGAGCGTCGAATTGAGTGCCACCCGCGTCAGATCGTTGAGCGCATCGAGCGGCTTGCCCTGCAGCAGGTTGTTGGCACTGGTCCAAACGTCGCCCACATTGGAGAGGAAACTGCGGAACGAGTAACGAAACACATAAGGGACGTAGTCCCGGTAGCCGCGGGCGACCGGCGCGATGACCGCCGAATCCACCGCCGAATTGAACGAATAGACCTGGCGGTTGAAAGGTTCGAACGGGTCTCCGGCGATGCCATTGGTTGCGCATCCGCCGAGGGCGAACGTGACCGCGATCAATGCATGGGAAGCCCCCTTCATTTGTCGTCCGCCTTGGACTGGCCGTAGAGGAACTGCCCGATCAGGTTCTCGAGGACGACTGCCGACTGCGTCAACGTGACCTTGTCGCCTGCTGCGAGGTTCTTCATGTCGCCGCCCGGTTCCAGACCGACGTACTGCTCACCCAGCAGACCCGAAGTGAGGATCTTGGCCGACGTATCCTTGGGGAACTTGAACTTCTCGTCGAGCGACAGCGTGACGTCCGCGCGGAATGATTCGCCATCGAAGCCGATCGCCGAGACACGCCCCACCGTCACGCCGGCACTCTTGATCGGCGCCCTCACCTTCAGGCCGCCGATATTGTCGAAGCGTGCCTGCACGTCGTAGGACTTCGTGAGGCTGAAGCTCGCGAGATTGCCGGCCTGCAGGGCCAGGAACAGCAACGCCGCAAACCCGAGCACCACGAACAGGCCGACCAGCACATCGGTGAGTTTCCGATTCATGTCTTCCCCGAAAGTTGCATCACGCGCTGAACATCAGCGCGGTGAGAATGAAGTCGAACAGCAGCACGGCGAGCGACGAGGCGACGACGGTCGTGGTCGTGGCACGCGACACGCCTTCCGGCGTCGGCCTGGCTTCGTATCCCACATAAAGAGCGATGAATGCGCAAATGAAACCGAACACCACACTCTTCAGCAGGCCATTGCCGACATCGGCGAACACATCGACCCCGGCCTGAGTCTGCGACCAGAATGCGCCGGAATCGACCCCGATCATGAGGACGCCGACGACATAACCGCCGAACACACCGATCGCCGAGAACATCGTCGCGAGCAGCGGCAATGCAACGACCGCGCCCACGAAACGCGGCGCCAGTACCCGCGCGATCGGATCGACCGCCATCATTTCCATCGCCAGCAACTGTTCGCCCGATTTCATCAGGCCGATTTCGGCCGTCAGCGAGGTCCCTGCGCGGCCGGCGAAAAGCAGCGCCGCCACGACCGGTCCGAGTTCGCGCACCAGCGACAGCGTGACCAGCAGTCCGAGAGCCTCGCCCGACCCGTAGCGCTGCAGCGTGTAATAGCCCTGCAGGCCGAGCACGAAGCCGACGAACAGGCCCGAGACGAGAATGATCGACAGCGAATAGTTGCCGATGAAATGAATCTGCTCGATGATCAGGCGCGGCCTGCGCAGGGCGACGACGCCGAGTACGCACAATCTCAGGAAGAACCGCGTGCCGTAGCCGACACCGGCGAACAGCCGGCGGACCCAGCCGCCCAGTCCGGCCAGAAGATCGAGCACGGCGTTCATGAGCGGGCAGCCGCGGCGTCTGCCGGCGAGCGGGCAGACAACTCGTCTATACCCAGTTCGGTGGCGTAGTCGTCGGCGGCATAGTGGAACTGGACCGGACCCTCGCGCTTGCCGTTGAGGAACTGGTCGAGTTCCGGATCGTCGGTGCGCGCCAGTTCGGCCGGTGTCCCGTGACCGATGATCTTGCCGTGGCCGAGCACGTAGATGTAGTCGCAGATCTCGAACGACTCGTGCACGTCGTGACTGACGAGGATGGACGTCGCGCCCAGCGCGTCGTTGAGCCGTCGGATCAATTGCGCGATCGTGCCCAGCGAAATCGGATCGAGGCCGGCGAACGGCTCGTCGTAGAGCAGCAGTTGCGGGTCGAGCGAGGTGGCCC
Source organism: Burkholderiaceae bacterium (assembly GCA_041736455.1). Classification (GTDB taxonomy): domain Bacteria; phylum Pseudomonadota; class Gammaproteobacteria; order Burkholderiales; family Burkholderiaceae_E; genus JAUIAI01. The sequence goes on from JBGSTN010001133.1 coordinate 3,336, forward strand.
GGGCGAGCGCGACCCGGCGCGCCATGCCGCCCGAGAGTTCGGCCGGCATGAGTCGGGCGGCACCGCGCAATCCGACTGCCTGCAATTTCATCAGCACCAGGTCGCGGATCAGGTCTTCGGGCAGGCCGCTGTGTTCACGCAACGGAAAAGCGACGTTGTCGAACACCGACATGTCGGTAAACAGTGCGCCGAACTGGAACAGCATCCCCATCTGCCGGCGCAGCCGGTAGAGATCGGCACGACCCAGTGAAGCGACTTCCTCGCCTGCGAACCGAACGCTGCCCGAAAGTGGTTTTTCCTGACCGCTGATCAGGCGAAGCAGTGTCGTCTTGCCCGAGCCGGAACCACCCATCAAGGCCGTCACGGTACCGGGTCGGAACGACAGAGAGACGCCGTCGATGATCGCTCGCTCGCCGTAGCCGAAGCGCAGATCCTCGATGGTCAGAACGGGTTCGGTAGTGATGGCTGTAACCGGTGGCGGTGAAGGGCGGGAAAGCAATGGGATGAACGGGCGATGCCCGACCGGGAGGCACCGCAGGACCGGAAGACATCAGGATGACGAAGGCCGTACGCGCCGACGTCATTGCGAATGGTTCCGACTCGCAGTTTAGCAAGGTGCCGCCTGAAGGTTCGCCGACCCCGACGATCTGTGGCCCGCCACCGACAATCGAGGCAGCCGTCTATCCGATCGTGGCGCCCGACAATTGTCGCGTGGCAGCGCCGATCTCGGTGGACGAACCCGACAGCACGACCGTGTCACTCGCCTGCAGTGCCAGATCGGGCGGCGGATCCACGATGCGACCCGAGCGACGCATCACGGCGTTGACCCGGGCTCCTTGCCAGTCGAATTCACTCAACGTACGGCCGATCGCCGGGCAGTCGGCATTCAACTGAACGGCGTGGAGCTGGATCTGATCGTTTTCTATCACGTCGCCCTTCACATCGTCGGCGCCGCGGAAGAAACCCTGTAACAGCTGGTAACGACCTTCTCTCACCAGGCGGACACGGCGCAGCACCTTGACGCGCGGAATGCCTGCCAGCGCCAGCGCATGCGAAGCGAGGACAAGACTGCCTTCGGAGATTTCCGGCACCACTTCCGCAGCACCGGCCGCACGCAGCCGTGGCAGTTCGGCGTCGGTCGCCGAACGCACGATGACGGGCAACTGCGGTGCGATCTCGCGCATTCGTTCCAACAGGCGATATGCCGCCTGGATATCGTCGAAGGTGATGACCAGAGCACATGCCCGATGGATACCTGCCGCCACCAACGACTCCGCCCGGGTCGCATCGCCGTAGACCACCGACTCGCCGGCGGCACTCGCTTCCCGGACGCGATCGGGATCCAGGTCGAGCGCGACGAATGGCACGTTCTCGCTTTCCAGCACGTGGGCGAGGGCCTGCCCGCTGCGTCCGTAGCCGGCGATGAGCACATGATTCGAGCGCGAGATGCTCTTCGATGCGATCGTCTGTATCTGCAGTGAGCGCTGCAGCCATTCCTGCGAACTCGCCCGCAACGCGATGCGATTGGCCTGCGAAATGAACAGCGGACTGAGCAGCAGCGACAAGAGCATTGCGGCCAGGGCAGGCTGCATGGTCGGCTGCGCCAGCAGATCGGTGGCGAACGACAGTGACATCAGGACGAAACCGAATTCACCGGCCTGCGCCAGCCAGATTCCGGTCCGGATCGCGGTACCGGCGCTGCCGCCGAGGAAATGCACCAGCGCGATGACGAGAATCAACTTGACCCCGATCGGGAACAGCAGCAGGACGAATACCTGCGGCCAGGCGTCGATCAGGACGGCGACATTCAGCTGCATGCCGATGGTGACGAAGAACAGGCCGAGCAGCACGTCGCGGAACGGCTTGATGTCCTCCTCGACCTGGTAACGGAATTCGGTTTCCGCGATCAGCATGCCGGCGACGAAGGCGCCCAGTTCCATCGACAGGCCGAACTGCTTCGTCAACCAGGCGAAGAGCAGCGTGGCAAGCAGGACGTTGAGCGTGAACAATTCGTGGGAACGCTGGCGGGCGACCAGCGAAAACCAGCGCCGCATCAGTCGCGGCCCGAACCGAAGCAGGATCGCGAGCAGGCAGGCCGCCTTGAAAGTCGCAAGCCCCAGGCTTTGCCACCAGTCCTCGTCGCCGGTCGCGAGTGCCGGGATGATGATCAGGATCGGGATGACGGCCAGATCCTGGAACAGCAGCACGCTGAACACCCGGCGCCCGTGCTCAGTTTCCAGTTCGCGGCGTTCGGTGAGCAGCTTGCTGACCAGTGCGGTCGAACTCATCGCTACGGCACCGCTGACCACGAGTGCGGACCGCCAGTCGATACCGCCGGGAAACAGCCAGGCCAGCCAGGTTGCCGGCAACGTGAGCAGGGCCGCGAAACTCAGCAGCATCGTCGAGCCGACCTGCGCTGCGCCGAGGCCGAACACGAATCGGCGCAGCGACAGCAGTTTCGGGATCGAGAACTCGAGCCCCAGCGAGAACATCAGGAAGACCACGCCGATCTCGGCCAGTCCGTGCACGGTCGCGGAATCGGCAGCGAGTCCGGCCGCATGAGGTCCGAGGAGAACACCGACGCCCAGGTAGGCCACCAGTGGCGGCGCCCCGACCGCGCGCAGCAACACGACGGCGACGACCGCGGCGGCAAGCAGGATCAGAGTGAGTTCGAGAGCTGTCACGCTTCGAATGTAGCCGACATCTCGGGCACCAGCGGCGTTCGGCCGCCACAACCGTCGGCCGTCACCGACCGCTTATACTGGCGGCCATGCCAGAAACCCCTTCCGCCCATTCATCGACGCGTTTCGACGCCCGTCTTCGGCCAGGCTTCGACGCCGCCAAACTCTGCGAAAGGGCACGCACCGTCCTGTTGATCGAAGCCGAAGCCGTCTCGCGGATGACGGCGTCGATCGATGCGCAGTTCGTGCGCGCCTGTGAACTGATACTGGCCTGCAAGGGACGCCTGGTCGTGAGCGGCATCGGCAAGTCCGGACACATCGCCCGAAAACTGGCGGCAACCTTCGCATCGACGGGAACACCTTCGTTCTTCGTGCACCCGGCTGAAGCGAGCCACGGAGACCTGGGCATGGTGGCGCCCGAGGACGTCTTCCTGTGCCTGTCGAATTCGGGCAAGACCGACGAACTGATGCGCATCGTGCCACTGATCAAGCGCCAGGGTGCCACGCTGATCGCGATGACCGGCGACCCCCAATCGCCGCTGTCGCTGCTGGCCGATGTCCATCTGAACGTGGCCGTTGCGCGCGAGGCCTGTCCGATGAACCTGGCACCCACCGCCAGCAC
>JBGSTN010000011.1:0-8536 GCA_041736455.1 Burkholderiaceae bacterium
CTGCGCACCGTCGGCCAGGGTTCGTGGCACATCGATCGCTACTCGCTGCCCGCTTGCCAGCGACAGTTGCACGTCATTGCCCGCCTCGGGCTCGACACCGATCACGGCGCAATCGGGCGCCGCATCGTGTGCGGCCACCGCACAGCCGGCAATCAGTCCGCCGCCACCCACACAGACCATCAGGACGTCGAGCGGACCGACTTCTTCGAATAACTCCATGGCAGCCGTTCCCTGGCCTGCGATGACATCGGGGTGATCGAATGGTGGAATGACCGTCAAGCCGTCGCGCCGAGCGATTTCAACAGTAATTGCAGTGCGATCTTCGGTGTAACGATCATAAAGAACGACGTTTGCACCTTCACGTCGTGTACCGGCCATCTTTACGGGAGGTGCGTCGCGGGGCATCACGATCGTGGTCGGGCAGCCCAGCAGTCGTCCCGCACGGGCAACGGCCTGTGCATGATTGCCGGAAGAGAAGGCGATGACGCCGCGTGCACGCTCGGCCGGATCGAGACGCAGCAGTGCATTGCAAGCGCCTCTGAACTTGAACGCACCGATGTGTTGCAGATTCTCGCATTTGAAGAAGAGCTGGAACGGCTCTCCCGCATCGCCCGCCCATTGCGCCGTGAGTACCGGGGTGCGCACCGCATAGGGTGCGATGCGCGTGGCAGCCCGGCGAACGTCGTCGGCGCTGACGGCCAACGGAGCCGCCGGATCGGTGAGCGGGTGTTCGACGATCATCGGCATTCACCAGGACTCGAAGCGGGAAAGTTCTGCTCGACTTCCGGTTGACGATCGTCAGCCGCACATGCCTGCAGTTGCTGGACGCGCTCGCACAGAAAGTCCAGGTGCCGGTCGATGATGCCGTGCCCTTTCAGCCCGCGATGCGTATTGAACAGATATTCGGCACTGCTGCCCAGCGGGCCGCAGGCAGACGCAAGGATGCGGGCAGTCTCTTCATCGCTGAGTCCGCGGACATAGGAGGCGTAGTAACGGTTCATCACGAATGCCAGCGCTTGAATCTCGGTCTGGTCGGCTCGCCGCAATCGAACCCATCTGGGGGCATAGGCACCGGTGACCATCTCGCGTTTCCACAGCAGTCGCAATTCACTTTCAAGATGGTCCCCGATGATCCGATATGCGACACCACGGCATGATCCCCCTGGCTCGAGGCCCAGGACCAGGCCGGGGCACTCGGGCGTGCCGCGGCTGATCTCGGTCTTCAGGCAGAAGCGGCGCCTGTAGCCGTGCAACGTGACCAGCACCTGTGAATCGAAATGGAAGATCGGGTTCCAGACCAGTGAGCCATAGCCGAAGATCCAGACATGGTCGGTATCCGGACGGTTCGCCAGCAACTGCTGCAGCGACGCCTCCAACTGTTCGCGCGTGAGCGGTACGGGCCGGTCGGGTCTTGCATTCGCTGTAGCGAGCTTCTGGAAGTACTCGCTTTCGAGCAGTTCACGGGAAAGATTCATGCCTCCAAGCTTACCGTGTTTGCTGCGTGCCGCACGCGACTGAATCCGATCATCACGGTAATCGGGCCAGCGGTAAGGCCCGTCGCAACGATATCTAGTCCGATATCTAGTCGCCCGCAGTTGGTTTCGGCGCTGCGCGTGCCTTCGATGCGGACCCCGCTTTCGAAACGCCAGCCTTTCCGGCAGCCCGCGACTTGGCCAGCGGCGAGTTCGTCGCGGACTTCTTGCTCGCAGACGTCTTCGATGGTGCCGATTTGCCGGATGCCGATCCGGTCCCTGGCGACCTGGTCACGGAGGCTTTCGCTGTTGCCTTGCGCGCCGGCGAAGCGCCGCCGTTGCCGGCTGCCCTTTTCGCAACCGCAGTCTTGGTCGTCTTGCCCGTGCGCGCCGCGGCACCGTTCGAATCATCGGCGGGGGACTGGTCGTCCTTTCCGTCATCATCGGACTTGCGCGTTGACGTCTTGGCCGTTTTCGCGGTGGCCGGCGTCCCGTCCTTGTTCTTGCGAGGTTCGAATTCGAAGCCTACCTTGCCATCGGGGCCACGTTTCAAGAATGCCTTGAACTTTCGGCGCGTTCGAGACGAGACGAAATTGCTCAGCAGATCCGTCTGACCCTCGGCGAGCAGCTTGCGCATCTGCGCGGGTTCGATCTCCTGCTGCAGGATGACCTTGCCGGATCGGAAATCACACCGCTTGTCCGTGCCGAGTGAATTCTCGCAAAGATAGTTCATGCCGTGCTCGTAGACACCGCCGCCACACTTCGGACAGTTGCCCAGCCGCTCACGATCGGAAAAGTCGACCGGGTCGCCGTTCTCTTCCTCATCGCTCTGACCGAAATCGAACTCGAGCTTCGCTTCGTCGGTCAGCTTGAGAATGGCCGCGAACGGACGGCCGAGCCGGCTGCGGAATCCCTGCAAGGGCCCGATGGTGCGATCGACGATCAAGGCCTCTGCCTCCGGCACTTCGAGCTGCCGGCCGCCGGGGATCTTCGTGATCGAGAAATCGCATTGCGTGCAGGCAAAGCGCTTGTAGTTCTCCTTGACGACGGCGCCGCATTTCGGACACGGACTGGCGAGCGTGGCGTAGTCGCCGGGCACGGTCGCGGCGCCGTAATTCTTGGCGCGCGCGACGATCTGCTCTGCCATCTGGCTGATTTCACGCATGAAGGCGTCACGCGCCAGAGCGCCTCGCTCGATCTGGCCGAGCTTGTTTTCCCATTCGCCCGTCAGCTGAGGCATCGTCAACTCGGTCACGCCGAGGCCGCGCAGCAGGGTCAGCAATTGAAACGCCTTCGTGGTGGGAACGAGTTCCTTGCCCTCGCGGGCCATGTAGTTTTCGCTGATCAGACCCTCGATGATCGACGCGCGAGTGGCCGGCGTGCCCAGGCCCTTGCCAGCCATCGCTTCGCGCAGTTCGTCGTCATCGAGCAGCTTGCCGGCGCCTTCCATCGCCGAGAGCAGGGTCGCTTCAGAATAACGCGGCGGTGGTCGGGTGGCCAGGTCGATCACATCGACCGAATCCGCATGCGCGTTTTCGTTTTCGGCGACCGCAACCAGTGTGTCGTCGCCAGTCAGGACTTCCTTGCCGTAGACGGCGAGCCAGCCCGGCTTGACCAGCACCTTGCCCTCGGTTCGGAACCGGTGCTCGCCGATCTGCGACAGGCGTGTCGTGAGCCGGTATTCCGCAGGCGGAAAGAAGATGGCAATGAATCGCCTGACGACCAGGTCGTAGATCTTGGCTTCGGCATCGCTCAGGTTCTTGGGCGCCTGCATCGTCGGGATGATGGCGAAGTGATCGGAAACCTTCTTGTCGTCGAAGATCCGCTTGTTGGGTTTGACCCAGTCATTCTTCAGCACTTCGGCCGCATGTGGCCCGACGGGGTTGGCGTTACGACCGCCGACGATCTCGGCCAGGCGGGCGCTCGATTCGTCGCGCAGTACCGCCATCGTCTGCTGGACCGTCTTTATATAGTCCTCGGGCAACGCACGCGAGTCGGTTCGCGGATAGGTCAGTACCTTGTGACGCTCGTAGAGCGCCTGTGCGATCGACAGCGTCGCCTTGGCAGAGAGGCCGAAGCGTCCGTTAGCCTCACGCTGCAGGCTGGTCAGATCGAACAACTGTGGTGCGCTCTGGCTTGAAGGTCGGGTTTCTTCCGTGACGATCGCATCGCGGCCCTGGCAGGCTGCGACGATTGCCTCGGCCCGCGCGCGGTCCCAGAGCCGCTCGGGACGCCGCTCACCGTCTTCATCGTCCTTCTTGAAGGCGGGATCGAACCATCGTCCTAGATACTCTCCCGATGCGACGCTGAAACCGGCGCGTACTTCCCAGTACGGGCGCGAGACGAATCGCTTGATCTGTTCTTCGCGCTCGACGACGATCGTCAGCGTGGGCGTCTGGACGCGACCGACCGTCGTCAGGTAGAAGCCGCCGTCCTGCGAATTGAACGCGGTCATCGCGCGCGTGCCATTGATACCCACCAGCCAGTCGGCTTCAGATCGGCAACGAGCCGCATCGGCGAGTGGCTGCAACTGTTCGTCGTCGCGCAACTTGCCGAACGCTTCGCGAATCGCCGTCGGGGTCATCGACTGGAGCCAGAGCCTCTGGATCGGCTGCCGGGCCTTGGTGTGCTGAATGATGAGGCGGAAGATCAACTCGCCCTCGCGCCCCGCATCGCAGGCATTGATGAGTCGGTCGATGTCCTTGCGCTTGATCAGTCGGGCCAGGACCTTGAGGCGATCTTCGGTACGTGCGATCGGGTTGAGATCGAAATGCTCGGGCAGCACGGGAAGATTCGCGAACGACCATTTGCCTCGCTTGACCTCGACACCCTCCGGGGCCTTGATTTCAAGCAGATGGCCAACGGCCGATGAAACGACATACTCGTCGCCCTCGAAGAAGTCTTTTTCGCGCTTGAGGCCACCCAGCGCGCGCGCCAGGTCGGCAGCCACGGAAGGTTTCTCGGCGATGATCAGCGTCTTGCTCATGGGCTACCCCGCAGGGGCGCACTCCTGTCGATACTCGTTACATTTGGTCAAGCGGCTTTCAAGGCCGCTCATCATAAGGACGGCCCCCATCGGAAGCAAGCCGATTACTTGGGCGACCCATGTGGCGCCAACTGTCGGACGCGGTTGCCGGGTAGCCGTTCGAGGTGCCCAAGCAACTCCAGTTCGAGCAGCAGTTGGTCGACCAGTGTATTCCCCATGTTGAGCAGCAATGGAAGTGATTGCACACTCACAGGTTCCCAGCCAAGCTGCTCCAGGAACTGACGATAGGCGCCATTCTGTGCGGTGTTGTTATTCTCGCAGTGTTGATATTGGGCAGCGTGGGTGTTCGCCGCCTGACGCGTCTTGCCGGTACCGGGTCGCAGTTCGGACAGAATGTCGTCGACACTCTCGACCAGCCGCGCTCCGTCTCGGATCAGTTGATGGCACCCTCTCGATTGGGGCGAGTGGATCGATCCGGGCACGGCAAACACCTCGCGCCCATGATCGGCCGCCAACCGGGCGGTGATCAGCGAACCGCTTTCGCGGGCGGCTTCGACGACCAGCACGCCGATCGACAGTCCGGCGATGAGCCTGTTTCGGCGCGGAAAGTTCCCACGCATCGGCCGAGTGCCTGGTGGAAATTCGCTGAGCAGCGCCCCGCTTGCGGGGATGCGCCTGGCGAGCGATTGATTGGCCGCCGGATAGCAGCGGTCTATCCCGGTGCCGAGCACGGCCACCGTGCGACCTCCCACGCCCCGCAGCGCACCTTCGTGGGCTGCCGCGTCGATGCCGACCGCGAGGCCGCTGGCGATCACGAAGCCATGATCGGCGAGAGCATGAGCGAACGCGACCGCATTGTCGCGCCCACCGATCGTGGCATTTCGGCTGCCGACGATGGCAAGCGCAGGTTCACTCAGCGCCGCGACATCGCCATTGACGAACAGCAGGGGCGGCGGATCGGCGATGTCCAGCAGTCTAGGCGGGTAGTCGTCATCGGCCAGTGTGAGCAGGCGGTGACCAGGGCCCTCGGACCATGCGAGGGCCTGTTCGACCTCGACATCCAGCTCGGGATCCGGGCTGAGCAGCCGGGTCGCGAAGGCGGCGCCGACCACTTGTGCGACCAGATGATGGCTCGCGCCGAACAGGTGTTCGGGCGATCCGAATGCGCGCAGCAAGGTGAGCGCGGTTCCGGCACCGACGCCGTGAGTAAACGCCAGCCGAAGCCAGCCACCGAGTTCACGCATCGAAACGCGTGCCGGTGGATCGGCGCGGCCGGTTCCAGACAATCGATCCACTCGCCTTCTCTAGTTGAGACCCAGTCATGACCACGAGTCAGCCATGTCGGGACCATACTTGAAAATGGCAAGCACGCGACGACGAGGAGTTGGTCGGTCGGCTTATCCGCACGGCACGGACGGGGACATTCGATGGTCACCCGGCGATTGCGGAACCCTGGCGAATCTCGCCGGTCGTGACGGCGGCGTATCGATCGAGCGGGGCCCGTCACGCCTACGATGCAGGGCTGGTCAAGCCTCCGGAGCCGCCGACTTCCCAACCGGCGCGGCCGTCAGGGCGATTGGAACGAAGTCCCAGGGGCCCGCCGGCTGCGCAGGGCAACGCGAGCCGGCTGTTCTCAGGGATTCAAGGTTTCGTCACGGCGTCGCCCACCGAAATCGATTCCGAAGCATCCATGACCAGTCCGTAGGCGATCTTGTCGAATACGCGGAAGACCAGCATGTGGCCGACCTTCTCATCGGGCAGTTTGACGTCTTCTCGGGTGTCGCTGTCGCGCACCGTGCGGCCAAGCTGGCGCACCGCCAGCACATTGCCAATGTCCAGGCCGTCCGCCGTGCCGCGATTGATCGCAATCACCGAATTCTTGCCGACCTGTGTGACACCACGGTAGACGGAGACGATCCGGCCATCGATTTCATGTTCGGGCGGATGCGGCATCATGTTCGTGATCAGCGAGCGCTCGGCAGGCATCAGTCGATCACCGACACCGACTTCCTCGCTGGTGTTGTAGACGCGCATCGTCGCCGGGTCGCCCGCCTTTTCGAGACGAGCGGACCCCACGTACAGTGCCTCGAAAGCGATCGGACGCCGCGTGACGGGGTCGGTGAGAGGCCGGGCCTGCCGATAGATGTGGTATTCAGTGATCGTTTCATCCTTGATGCCACGAACGTAGGCCTTGTCACCGCGACTCAAATAGACCCGGCCCTCCTGCGTCGCAACGATGCGCGGGTTTTCATTTAGTGCCTTTTCGTCCACGATCAGCGGGCGATTCAGAAACGCATCGATCGATGCGATGTCGATGGTGGGAATCGCATTGCCGTCGATCGGACTGGAGCGGACCATCGGCTGCAGGCGGTCGTGACCCTGGCCGCGCCCTGATCCAGATCGTCCGTTCGCTGACGAATTGCCGACACCATTGGCGTTGGCCGCATTCACGTTCACGGCCTTGCCCAGGCGCAATCGCGGCTCGCCGCCGCTCTTGTCGAGATAGACGACGTCCCCCGGATAGATCCAGTGCGGATCCTTGATGTTCTCGCGGTTCAGTTGCCAGATATCCGGCCAACGCCAGGGTTCGGAGAGAAAGCGACCGGAAATTCCCCACAGGGTGTCGCCTTTGACAACGAGATAGCTGTCCGGCGCATCCGGTGCAAGCTTCAATTCGTCCGCCAGCAAAGGTCCGCCCAGCGTCAGGGTCAGGGCCGAGGCGGCAAGCTGCGTGATAAACTTTTTCATGGCTTTTTCCGTTTCGCAGGAGGGGTCGAGCATTGTCCGAACGCGACGGGTTCGGCTGCCGTGCCGGATCCCATTGAAATCGGGGCAGCGGGTCAAACCGCGACGGGGTCGACAATCACTGAAATTGTCAGTTGAATTGCGCCCGCGTGGTCGCCATATGTTGGTGGATTCCGCCACGCATTTGCTGGCAAGTTTTATAACGTATTGATTCATCTAATGTTTTATTGACCGGCAGCCGCCAAGCGGTCGCCAACAGCCGATGACCGTACTCGATATCCTCCGTTATCCCGACAAGCGACTGAACCAAGTGGCGAAACCCGTGCGCGAAGTCGACGCACGGATTCGCCAGCTCGTCCATGACATGGCCGAAACGATGTACGACGCGCCCGGGATCGGGCTTGCCGCCACTCAGGTGGATGTGCATGAGCGGGTGATCGTCATCGACATTTCAGAAGACAAGAATGACCTGCTGGTTTTCATCAACCCTCAGATCATCACGTCGAGCAGCGAATTGCGGTCCTACGAAGAAGGGTGTCTTTCCGTCCCTGGTGTCTATGAACCGGTGGATCGCCCCGATCGGGTCACGGTGCAGGCGCTGGATATCGACGGCAACGCCTTCACGATCGACTGCGAGGGCCTGCTCGCGGTATGTATCCAGCACGAAATCGATCATCTCCAGGGCAAGGTATTCGTTCGATATCTCTCGCGCCTCAAGCAAAGTCGCATCAAGTCGCGGATGAGCAAGATCGATCGGCAGGCCGCCTGAGCGGCCTGCGCCTGACGATGCCCGACGGGCGTCGTGTGCGCCGATGAATCTGGTCTTCGCTGGCACACCGGTTTTCGCCGACCTCGCCTTGCAGGCATTGATCGCCGCCGGTCACTCGGTTAAGTTGGTACTCACTCAGCCAGACAGGCCTGCAGGGCGTGGAAAGCGCCTGACGTCTAGCCCCGTGAAGTTGACGGCGACGGCGCATGGCATTCCGGTCGAACAACCGGTTCGGCTTCGCGATACGGCCACCTGGTCCACGGTTCGCGACATTGCGCCCGACGCGATGGTCGTGGCCGCCTACGGCTTGATCCTGCCGGCCGGGCTGCTGAACATACCGAGGCTGGGCTGTCTCAACATCCACGCGTCGCTCTTGCCTCGATGGCGCGGCGCCGCACCGATCCAACGGGCGATCGAGGCGGGCGACCGCCAGTCCGGCATTTCGATCATGCAGATGGACGCTGGCCTCGACACCGGCGGCGTGTGGTCGACGCACGCCTGTTCGATCGATGAACACGATACCGGCGGTGCGCTGCATGATCGACTGGCCAGACTGGGCGCGGC
>JBGSTN010000061.1:0-17191 GCA_041736455.1 Burkholderiaceae bacterium
CTCCTAGTACGAGAGGACCGGAGTGGACAGACCTCTGGTGTACCAGTTGTCACGCCAGTGGCATTGCTGGGTAGCTATGTCTGGAAGAGATAACCGCTGAAAGCATCTAAGCGGGAAACTTGCCTGAAGATGAGATCTCCCTGGGGACTCGATCCCCCTAAAGGGTCGTCCGAGACCAGGACGTTGATAGGCTGGGTGTGGAAGCGTAGCAATACGTTAAGCTAACCAGTACTAATTGCCCGTGAGGCTTGACCCTATAACTTTGCGAAGTAACTCTAGCTCGCTTGAAACGCATCGTTGTTGTGGTTGGCAGCCTTGAAACGCTGTCGGTAGCTGGCCAGATTCTGGTCCGCTGCGCGCTCTCACAAAACCGGTGTCTTTTGTTGATCGAATGTTGATCATTTGGTCGCAGGACACGACGAGTCAGAGAGCTGGTACGACTACTACATCTTCCGAATCCGAACGAATTCGCATGCCTGTCAGGGCAGTTCCAACTGGCAGGTTGCAAACAGTCATGCCTGATGACCATAGCGCAGTGGAACCACCCCTTCCCATCCCGAACAGGACCGTGAAACGCTGTAGCGCCGATGATAGTGAGCAGATCGCTCGTGAAAGTAGGACATTGTCATGCAATCTTCAAAAACGCCCCGCTGCACTCGCAGCGGGGCGTTTCCTTTTGCGGCGCCGAATTCGACACGGTGGCGAGCACGATGCCTTGCAGGGGTTTTTCCCGGAGCGCTCCTTTACCATGCACGCTTCGGCCCACGCTGGCTGACTCATTCATTGCAACCGGAGTCTCCGTCATGAAGAACTTGGTTCGTCTCACCGTCGCATGCATGCTGCTCACACTCGGAGCAGGCGCGTCCGCTCAACAGTTCTTCCGCATCGGCACCGGCGGTACAGCGGGCACCTACTATCCGGTTGGCGGAATGATCGCGAATGCGGTCAGTCAGACGGACAAGATCATCGTCACCGCCCAGGCAAGCAACGGTTCGGTGGCGAACGTCAATGGCATCGCGGGCGGCGCGATGGAGTCAGGATTCTCCCAGGCGGACGTTGCGACCTGGGCGCAGAAAGGCACGGGCATCTTCGACGGCAAGCCGAACGTACCGGGCCTGCGTCTGATCGCCAATCTGTATCCCGAAAGCGTGCATGTCGTTGTCCGCAAGGATTCCGGCATCAAGTCGGTGTCTGAACTCAAGGGCAAACGAGTGGCGCTCGACGAGCCGGGCTCCGGTACGCTGGTCAATGCGCGCGCGATCCTCGCTGCGTATGGTCTGAAGGAAGCAGACATCAGACCGGAGTACATCAAACCGAATCAGGCCGGCGACAAGATGAAAGACGGCTCGCTCGATGCTTTCTTTTTCACGGGCGGTGCGCCGGCCGGTGCGATTGCCGAGCTCGCGTCATCAGGTTCAGGGATCAATGTTCTCGCGATCGAAGGCGCGGCCGCCGAGAAGTTGAAGAAGTCGAGTCCGTTCTTTTCCGATGACGTGATTGCGGGCGACACCTACAAAGGCGTTGGTGAAGTGAAAACCCTGTCCGTCGGCGCCCAGTGGGTCACGAGCGAAAAGGTCGACGTGTCGACTGTCTATGCGATCACGAAAGCGCTTTTCTCGGAATCAGCGCAGAAGCAGCTGGCCGCAGGCCATGCGAAGGGACGATTCATCACAGCTGAAAACGCGGTGAAGAGTGCCGGCATTCCATTCCACGCGGGCGCGGAGGCCTTCTACAAGGAAGCCGGCCTGTTGAAATAAGTGTCGGGGTCGGACCCTCCGTTTCGTACCTCGGACGACCAGTCGTGATGGAAGCGCTCGACGACAAGCGTATCCAGGCACTGGAACAAAAGTTCGATCCCGAGATGCGGTTCCGGCCACTCGGCGTGGCGGCAGCGACTCTGGTCGGTGCGTTGCTGCTCGCACTTTCGCTGTTTCACTACTACACCGCAGGTTTCGGCCTGCTGCAGGAGATCACCCATCGCGGCGTGCACCTGGCCTTCGTGCTGGGCTTGATCTTCCTGGTTTTTCCTCATAGCAGATCGCTGCTCGACCAACCGGCAGCAACGGGGCGTTGGTTCCGTCCGGGCGGAGTGCCGCTCGTGGATTGGATACTCGCCGTTGCCGTGGCGATTGCCGTCTTGTACATCCCATGGATCTTCGAGGATCTCGCGTTCCGGGTCGGCAATCCGGGCACGCTCGACGTGTTGATGGGATCTATCCTGCTCGTGGCGCTGCTCGAAGCGACTCGCCGCTGCATGGGATGGCCGCTTCCGGTGATAGCGCTGATCTTCATCGCGTACGCGCTGGCCGGGCCCGTCTTCCCTGGCCTGCTCAAACATGCAGGTGCAAGCTGGTCGCAACTCATCAATCATCAATATCTGACGAGCCAGGGTATTTACGGCGTTGCGGTAGGTGTCGTCGCCACCTATGTGTTCCATTTCGTTTTGTTCGGTGTGCTCGCAACACGCATCGGGCTCGGACAACTCTTCCTCGACGTCGCCTCGGCAATCGCTGGTCGTTATGCGGGTGGGCCTGCGAAGGTCAGTGTGTTCGGCTCGGCCATGTTCGGCATGCTGTCCGGATCTTCCGTGGCCAATGCCGTCACCGTAGGTTCGCTGACGATACCGGCGATGATCCGGGTCGGATACAAGCGCGAGTTCGCCGCGGCGGTCGAGGCGGCATCGTCCACCGGAGGACAGATCACACCGCCGGTGCTGGGCGCAGCCGCGTTCCTGATGATCGAGTTTCTGGGGCTGCCTTACGCCACGATCATCGCTGCCGCTCTCGTGCCTGCGTCCATGCACTTCTATGGCGTATTCATGCAGGTGCATTTCGAGGCCAAGCGTTTTGGTCTGCGGGGTCTGACCGAAGAGGAAATGCCTCGCTTGCGCGAATCGTTCGCTGCGCACTGGCCGACGCTGATTCCATTGGTTCTGCTGATCTTCATCCTGGTCAGTGGTCGCACCCCTTATCTTGCGGCGTTCACCGGCATCAGTTCTTGCGTGATCGTCGGGATGACGAATCGCGCGAGTGGGGGAAATTCCGTCATCAATTGGGTGCTGCTGCTCGTTGCGCACGCATTGCTGATGATCGTCGTCTTTGGCGGACTCGAGAGCCAGGCAGGGAGGTTCGGGGTGTTTGCCGTCCTTGCGTCCGCGCTTGTATCGGCGACCTGGTTCTTCAAGATTGAAGGCCGTCTCGGTCTCGCAGGTCTGATCGAATCGTTCAGCACCGGTGCGAAATACGCATTGGCGGTGGGCGCGGCGGCAGCGAGCGTCGGCATTGTCATCGGCGTCGTGACCTTGACAGGTGTCGGCTTCAAGCTCAGCACCATCATCACCGGCGCTGCCCAATTGGTAGCCGAGGGGGCGGGAACATGGCTTCCGGTCTGGCTCGTGAGCACGACGACACTCACGTTGTTCGTCGCGCTGTTGATGACGGGTCTGGTCTGCATTCTGCTCGGATGCGGCATTCCCACGACCGCCAACTACATCATCATGGTGACGGTCGCCGCGCCGACGCTCACCCTTCTGGGCGTGCAACCACTCGTCGCGCACTTCTTCGTCTTCTACTATGGCGTGCTCGCCGACATCACGCCCCCTGTCGCGTTGGCAGCCTATGCGGCTGCGGGAATGGCGGGCAGTGATCCATTCAAGACCGGCAACACGGCATTTCGACTGGGTCTGGCGAAAGCACTGGTCCCTTTCGTCTTCGTGTTCTCTCCGTCGCTGCTGCTTGTCGCCAACGGATTCAACTGGCCCGATTTCATCGTGACTTTCACCGGCTGTGTGTTGGGCATCACGCTTCTTGCAGCGGCCCTGTCCAAATTCTTCCTGATCGAGATGTTCCGGTTCGAGCAGGGGCTCTGCCTGGTGGCGGCGTTGCTGATGATTGCCCCTGGCGTATGGCCCACATTGATCGGACTGGCGATGGCGTCGCCGATGTTGTTGCGGCACTTCGTGGTGCGACGACGTGCCAGACTTGCGTTCGCCTGACGCGACGCAGCAAGCCAGCCGATCGGCTCGATCATGTTACCGTTGCCCGATGATGACATTGACGACAGGCGAATGACGCAAGATCTCGAAGGCATCAAGATCCTCGATTTCACCCAAATCCTCGCGGGCCCGTTCGCGGCGCAGCAGCTAGGCCTGCTGGGCGCCGACGTGATCAAGATCGAGCCGGTGAACGGCGGCGATCAGATGCGCGATCGCATGCTGCCTAGTCGGCTCGCAAACGTCGGCATGGCCTCTGCGTTCATGACACTGAATCTGGGAAAACGCAGCCTGGCGCTCGACCTGAAGCACCCTGATGGCCGTGCGACCGCGATGCGATTGATAGGCCAGTCGGACGTGATGCTGCACAACTTCCGCGCTGGAGTCGTGGATCGGCTCGGACTGGACTGGCCGAGGGTTCGCGCGGTGAATCCGCGCTTGGTCTATTGTTCGATCTCCGGATTCGGCAACCTTGGGCCGCGCAGCCGTGATGCAGCGTTCGATGGCGCAATACAGGCTGCCTCGGGCATGATGTCCAACAATGGACATCCGGATACGGGTCCGACGCGAACGGGCTATTTTCCGGTCGACATGATGACCGGAATGACTGCCGCGTTCGCGGTGTCGGCCGCGCTGTTGCGTCGTCAACGCACGGGGCGGGGCAAGGCGGTCGACGTTGCGATGCTCGATTCGGCGATTACGTTGCAGGCAGCCGCCTTCGCGCAGTATTTCGTTGATGAAAATCCTGGCGGATTGACCGGCAACAGTTCGACGACCGGCGCGCCGAGCGCCGACCGCTTTTCGACAGCCGATGGACTGGTGCTGATGTCTGCGGTAAGTCAGTCGCACGTCGAAGCGCTATGTACTGAAATGGGCATCGCCGACCGTCTCGAAGACCCGCGATTCGCGACAGCGGCCGCGCGTGCCGCGAACGCTGCCGAGTTTCGAAATGTGCTCGATGCAGCGTTCGCATCCGACTCGGCCGAGAACTGGTCGCGACGCTTGAGCGCTTGCGGCGTGCCCGTCTCGCGTGTCAATTCGATTGCCGGGGCGGCAGCGGAGCGGCAACTGGAACATCGTGGCGTGTTCGTCGATGTGCGCGGTGTCGCGGGCGTCGATGCTGGCGTGCGACTGGTGGGCGCAGCTTTCACTGCCGACGAAGCAGGCCCGCAGGTATCGCGCCCACCGCCTGCCCTGGGCGAACATAGTCGTGAAGTGCTCGTTTCGTTCGGGTTCGATCATGGCGAAATCGACCGGCTCATCGCGGCCGGCGTCGTGGCCGAACGACCCGGTGCCGATCGGCTCGCCCAAGGCTCGAGTTCAACAGGAGAAGCCCCGTGATCGAATCCACGACGAACGTGCGCACTGCTGACGGCCAGCTCGATACCTTCCTGTGTCATCCGGAAGAGCAGGGTCCGCACCCGGTCGTCATTCTCTACATGGATGCGCCTGGCATGCGTGACGAGTTGCGCGACATGGCCAGTCGTCTGGCGACGGTCGGGTACTACGTGATGCTGCCGAATCTGTACTACAGGATCGGACGCGAGGGCGAATACGGATACGATCTGGCAAAGATCCGGATCGAGGATTCGCACCTTCAACGGATGCACGAATGCCGGTTGTCGCTTACCAACGCCGGTGTCGTCGCGGATACGCGGCATCTGATCGATCATGCGCGCACTGACAGGGCCGCCCGCGATGGACCGATCGGTTGCATCGGCTATTGCATGAGCGGCCAATTCGTCGTCGCCGCCGCCGCCGCGTATCCGACCGAGATTTCCGCAGTCGCATCGTTCTACGGCGTGGGCATCGTCAGCGATGCACCGGACTCTCCGCATCTTCAAGCAGATCGCATCGTCGCGGAGACTTACCTCGCCTTTGCAGCAAAAGACCCATGGGTGCCTGAATCGGTACGGGAGCAACTGCCCGATATCATCGCCCGAACAGGTTGGCGTGCGCGTATCGAGACGTATCCCGAGACGACGCACGGCTTTGCGTTCCGGACACGTACCGACTACCAGCGTGCGGGCGCTGAAAGGCACTGGGAGCGTATCTTCTCGCTGCTCCGTCGCGCATTCCCGACTGAGGAATGATCTCGACGAACCCGTAACGGTTCATCCGGATCGGCAATGGTTGCTTAGCAAGTGACTGGCTGCCGGATCATGAAGGTTCGTGCGGGCTCTGCGATCGATCCGGCGAAGCGGGCGATGGCTGTGCAGACTCAGCGGCGGCCTTCGTCTGCCATTGCCCAACTCCAGAGCAGCCGATCCGAGATCGGCACCATCAGCAGGACATGCTCGACGATCGCCAGGCCGAGCAGCGTCGCAAGCAGCAAATGGTGCGCTTGAGTCGCCATGGCGACCTCGGTCGACAGCGCGGTGGAGAGCAACATCGCGAGCACGATGCCCGCAGCGATGATCGAGACCGGAAATAGCGGGTTCATCGACGCACGACGGACATGGCTATCGAGATAGCGCATGGGCTCAGGCAGCATATGCGTGCTGAAGTTCCGCACGCCAAGAAACAGATTCAGCTTGGCACTCCACCGCATCAGCCACAGCAGGACGAAGGTAGCGGTGCCGGTGTTCTGCCCCTGCGGTCCCGCCGCGGCCACCAGGACGATCGCGGTCGCGATCACGGCGATTTCATGATGCAGCGACGTCATGATCCCGGCTCGGAAGCGCTGCCACGGTGTCATACCGGGCGGGCAGGCATGCGGGCTGGGGCCGGTCAACCAACCGCTGAAGTAGGCCAGTTCGAGCGCACCCCAACTCGCGACGCCCAGCGTGAACGCGGCATAGGCGGCATGCACCCCCGGATCACGCTGTACCGCAAGCAGGCCGGCTGTCGTGGCTACGAAGACGAACAGCGTCCCGATCCGCATGCGCGATCCGAACTGCTCAGGGAGTCGGCCGAGCATGAGCACGAGGCTCGTGCCCAGCCACCAGACGAGTAGTCCGTATACGACCGCGTAGATCACGCTCATGTCCGCACCGTCCGGCTGATCCGATTACCAGGCCGGGCTCAGGCGAACATTGGCGGGCAGTTCGTTGCGACGGACAGGCAACAGATAGATGCGCGAAAACGTCAGCGTGGCCAAGGCCGCGCACCGAAGTTGCCCCAACTTGCCGAGAACGCCGCCGCGCGCCTTGGCAGCCGTATTCGCGTTATCCAGACGGACGAGTGTCTCCAGCGAACGTCGAAACGCCGGATGATCGATATCGATAGTGATCGGGAAGACCTGACGCGTGATTTCATTCATGATCTTGAATACCGTGAAACCATATTCGGCAGGCGGGAGACCAAGCGCCGTGTGGATCGCAGGACGGTGATGATCGCGAACGTACATGGTGGCATAGACTGCCACCAGGAAAAAGCGAATCCACAACTTGTTGTGGCCGGTCAGCAGCTTGGGATCGGCACGCAACAGTAGGGCAAATGATTCGCCATGCCGGAATTCATCGTTGCACCAGTCACGGAACCAATTGAAGATCGGATGGAATTGCCGCTCGGGCTCGCGCTCGAGTTTGCGGAAGATCGTGATGTAACGGGCATAGCCGATCTTCTCCGACAGGTAGGTCGCGTAGTAGATGAACTTGGGTCGGAAGTAAGTGTACTTCTTGACCTTGGTCAGCATGCCGAGATCGACCTGGCAATCGAAATCCTTCAGCACCTTGTTGAGAAACCCCGCATGGCGGGACTCGTCGCGTGCCATGTATGACATCAGTTCCTTGATGTCAGGGTTGTTGACCGACTTCTTGATCTCGCTGTACAGGACGCATCCAGAGAACTCGGATGTGCACGAACTGATCAGGAAATCCATGAACTCTTCATGAAGGTCGGGAGGCAGCTTCGCCACCGCGGCCGTGAACGAATCATCGCGTTCGAAGTGGCGGCGATTCGTGTCGGATTGGTACTCCTGCATCAGGCGGTCCCATTCCTGGCGCATTGGCTCGACATCGATCCGATCCAGCGCCGCCATGTCAGTCGTATAGAAACGCGGCGTCAGAATGCTGTCTTCGGTCGCCTTGGCGGTCGATTCACTCAGTTGAAACTGATGTTCATTGGTCGACGAAGCGGATTTCTGCGCGGCGCTGTCCGCCTGCGGCGCGTCTTGGATCGATGGTGTTGCTTGCATGGTTGCCTCCTGGTACGGCCTTATAGGTGTTCAGTTTGAAGTGGTATTCCGGTTCGGGGCAGGTGCGCCGGGAAGGAAGCGGGCGACACTGCGCGCATTCTCCATCCCGTATGCCTCGAGTTGCAGATAGATGCCGGTAGATGGGTCGATCAGGGCCAGTCGATTGAAATCTTCACCAATCAGCCTGAAAGGTGCGTCCGCCGGCTTGCCGTGGCGACGGCGCTCGTATTGCAGACTCTTGACAGCGCCGGCAATGAATCCTTCCTCGGCCGAGGGCAACACTTCGAGGACTTCGCCTGTCTGGGCGTCGATGACCGCCATGGTCCTGTCCTCGCGTGGCTGGAAATTCAGCATGCGGCTGGAAGTCGGAACCGCGCGCTCCGCTGTCCGTCCGATACCGGTCTGCTTCGATATGCTCGATGCAATGATAGTGAACGCCACCAGTGCCAGACCCGCGATGAGGATGTATCGCGGAAAGCCCAGCCGCGCTGGGGGGGGCTGTTGCACGAGCGTCGGCTTGGAGGTCGTTGTCATGATGCCATCTCTCGTCACTTCACTTGCCGGACATCGCAAGGCGATCGGCGGATTGTGTCGGCCGCGTCATCCGGGTGTCATCGCTCACGCTGTCACCAGGCTCGGTCGAATCGAGCGAAGCCTGCAGAGCGTTCTGAAGTATTCCCGATACGACGCGAGCGTCGGGCAATGATCGCAAAGTGGGTTGCGGGTTCCGGATATGCCACGGTCGAGCGTGTGGCCAAAGAATTGCCCAGGCAATCCGGTGCTCGTCACTGATCTTCAGCGAGATGTCGCCGCTGCCGTCGCTGCGAACGGCACAGTCGGCCTTCTCGATGGCCTTGAACGGAATATTGAGACTCATCGGCAACGCCATACCGATCTTCATGATCACGCGCTTGTTCGTGAACGTGTAGATCGTCGTGCGGTGAACGAGCCAGCCCAGCAGAAACAGAAGGGCGATTCCCGCCACGCCGAGAGCCAGCGACCAAGTGGCGGCCGCCACCGTCGCGCCCAGGCCGGCGCCGTCGGCCTGGGAAACCAAGACCTGCCAAATTGCCAGCAGGACGAAGTAGATGCCCACCCCGACGACATGAAAGGCCCGGCGCGAGACGGGAACGAATGCCGGCTTGCCTTGCCAGAGCACTTGTTCGTCGTCCGGCAGGCGTCCGGGGACGCCTGCCACGACTTCGACTTCGTGCTCGGTGAGACGATTCACAACCACGATTCAGTGCGCCCCGGATAAGCGTAGAGATGTCCGCTGGCGAAGTAGGCACTGATACGGTCTTCTTCGAGAAGGGTCACCGTATCGGGGTTCTTCGTCTTCGGCGCGTTGGCCAACTGCTTGGCGGCAATCGAGCGAAGAATCACGGTGCGGGTCTTGTCGTCGACGCGGACGAGCGTCATCGGAATCAGCACACGTGCGCCGCCTTCTGCTGCTTCGGCTTCAAGATACCTGAAATACTGCTCGGGCTTGTCGACCCACAGATCAGCAACGGTACCGGCGACTTTTCCTTGCAGGTCGACGATCGTCATGCCGAGTGGATTCGTCCCTTCGGGTGCCACTTTGAACTCGGGATCAGCGCGCAGCGGCACGATCTTGGGTTCACCGTGATGCGTCATTTCCGGGACATCCTCGCGCATCGCGTAGGTCGCTGGTCCTACCGCATCGACCATCGGATCACCGGTCGGCACCATCGGTGCGCCGGGCCAGGCAGCCGCAGGCACGGCGGCCATCGGTCCGCTCGCGCGCTCGACGCGGGGTACGGTGCTCATCGCGCCATTGGCGAGGTGGAACGTCTTGGGGGAGGGCGGGCGAGGAAAACCGACGACCGTTACGCCCCCTTGTCGATCGGACTCCAGCGGATACCCTTCCCGCTTGTTCTCACGCAGCAGATACAGAATCAACAGACCAAAGAAGATCCAGAATGCATATAGAACCAGTTGTGCAACATCGATGTATTTGGTAATCGCGCCAATCTCCATGGCAGGTCTCCTGAAGAAAATTGCAGTGTGACGGGTGATACGTGAATAAAGATCAACTGGGGAACTCGGCGAGCCCTAGCGGACCGGTTTGAACGCGCGGCGTGCCAGCGCCGACTGCATTGGCAGGATCGACGTCTGGACGTCGATATCTGACCAAGGGAGCCAGCGCCACCAGCGCCATGAACAGCAAGAAAATTTCGAGGTGATAAACGACACCGTAAGCCGCCTGCTCAGTCATCAGACCGGGCCCGAAAAAGCCGGTTGCCCCAACCGCGGCCACGCCATCCCGCAAAGCGCCGCCGAGTGCGGTTGCGATGCCCGTTGCGGTGGCCTGAACGGCACCCCAGGCACCGAGCGCCATACCGCTGCCGCTCTTGTCGGCAAACCGCATGGCTTCACTCAGCAGCCCAACCGAGAAAAGCCCGGTTCCACAGCCGATGAGGATCGTGCCGGCCTTGAACAGGAAAGCCCACTCGAACGCGCCACCGCAAACCACCAGTGCGAAGGCGAAGATACCAACGAGGGCGCCGATGGCTGCCAGTCGCGCCGGCAGCATCCCACGCGACAGGACGCGGGCTGCGAAGATGAGGGCCAGAAGGGTCCCTCCGGCCATCAAAGCCGTCAGACTCGTGGTCGCGCCAACCGACATGTGCAGAATCTGTCCGCCGAAAGGTTCGAGCAGGATGTCCTGCATGCTGAATCCCGCACTGCCGAGCGCAACGGCGACCAACATCCGCCGGGCATCTGGCTGGTTGACATATTCGCGCCAGACCTGGCGAAAAGGCGGGCGTTGAACATCGTGACGTGTGCGCTCGGGGTCGCGGCTCTCCTGCTTCCAGAGTGCGGTGAGGTTGAGCGCAATCGCGACCATTGCCGATCCCTGAACCACCTGGATCAAGCGTGTGGGCGAGAATTCGGAAAGCAGCCAGCCCAGCAGTAACGACGAGCCGACCATGCCCACGAGCAACATGACGTACAGGAGCGCGACCACCCGGGGGCGGGATGCTTCGGGCGCAATGTCGGTGGCCAGCGCAAGTCCGGCCGTTTGTGTGGTGTGAGTTCCGGCGCCGACCAGGATGAAGGCGATCGCGGCGCCGATCTGGCCGATCCAGGCGGGACCATGTCCCTGACCCGTGAGTACCAGCAGCGCGAACGGCATGATCGCCAGTCCACCGAACTGCATGATCGACCCGATCCAGATGAATGGGACGCGTCGCCAGCCGAGATACGACTTGTAGTGATCCGACCGATGTCCGATCAGTGCTCTGAGCGGAGCGAACAGGATCGGCAGCGAAATCATCAATGCGACCAGGGATGCCGGCACACCGAGCTCGACGATCATCACCCGATTCAATGTGCCGTTGGTCAGCACCAGAACCATACCCACCGAAATCTGAAACAGCGACAGGCGCAACAACCGTGACAACGGCAGTTCCGTCGTCGCGGCATCGGCGAATGGAAGCCAGCGCGTGCCGACGGCCGACCAAAGCCGGACCATCGACAGGCGCGGAAGCGCTTTCACCTGGCCAGCTCCAACGCCTGTGAAATGTAGAAACCGCGGTGAACGCGATGCGTGCGGCGCACCTGCCACCCGTCGCTGCTCGACAGCGAGCGGGCGAGCCGGTCGATGGCCACCGGAATGATGGCTGGCGACCTGTCGCTACGCGGAAAGATCTGACCTGCGAGATGCATCGTTGCAAGCAAAGGTGTGCGCGGGGCCACGGTGAACAGAACGGATTGCGTCGCGCAGGCACGAAGCTGCGCGATGATGCGTTTCATCTCTTCGTGCTGGTAGTGAATGATGGAATCCATCGCGATCACATGATCGAACCGTTCTTCGGCCTGGGCCATATCGCCGCAGCGCAAGTCGACGGAGGCGGAGACTCCAGCGGCCTCCGCACGTTCACGTGCAATCTCCACCAGGCGCGCGGAAATCTCGACCCCGGTCACGTGGGCTCCCCGCCGGGCGGCCTCGATAGCGAACGATCCGGTCCCGCAACCTGCATCGAGGATGCGCCGGCCAGTGAGATCCGCAGGCAGCCAGCTCAGCAATGTCGATCGCATTTCGTCACGACCGGCTCGAACCGTCGCGCGGATGCGGCTGACAGGCGCGTCAGAAGTCAGACGCTCCCAAGTCTTGGCCGCGGTCCGGTCGAAATAGTGTTCGATGCGGGCGCGCTGTTCGTGATAGCTGGCGAAATTCATCAGTCGAACCCCAGCAGGTCGAAAATCTCCCGGTCTTTGAGCGCAGCAGGCGCGTACGGCTCGGTCCCTGCCCACAGCGCGGCTGCGAGCTTGAGATACTCGTCCTGCGTTGCACGAACCTCCGGGCTGTCTTCCATCTCGAAGAGTGTCGATTTCTTCAGGCGGCTGCGACGGACCGCATCGATATCGCGAAAGTGGGCGACCAGGCTGAGGCCGACACGCGAGTTGAACTTGTCGATCTGATCTGTCTCGGCACTGCGGTTCGCGACGACACCACCCACGCGCACGTTGTAGTTTTTCGCTTTCGCCTGGATCGCGGCGACGATCCGGTTCATCGCGAAGATCGAATCGAAATCGTTGGCGGTGACGATCACGGCGCGATCGGCATGCTGAAGCGGTGCGGCGAAGCCGCCGCAGACGACGTCGCCCAGCACGTCGAAGATGACGACATCGGTATCGTCGAGCAGATGGTGTTCCTTCAGGAGCTTTACCGTCTGGCCCACGACGTAGCCGCCGCAACCGGTGCCCGCAGGCGGACCGCCGGCCTCGACGCACAAGACGCCGCCATATCCTTCATAGACGAAGTCTTCGGCACGCAACTCTTCGCTGTGAAAATTGACCGACTCGAGCACGTCGATGACGGTCGGAACCAGGCGTTTGGTCAGCGTGAAAGTCGAATCGTGCTTGGGATCACAACCTATCTGCAGAACGCGTTTGCCGAGTTTGCTGAATGCTGCCGACACGTTGGACGAAGTGGTGCTCTTGCCGATGCCACCCTTGCCGTAGAAAGCGAATACCTTTGCCTTGCCGAGATCGATGCTGCCATCCATCTTGACCTGGACACTGCCCAGACCGTCGGGGGGACGCGAGTCGCTGCCCGGCCGGCGGATTTCGCTAATGGGAACCTTGTTCAATTTCATGCAGCCGCCTTGTCGTAGATGCCTTCGATCCGGTCTTCGAGATCTTCACTCGCATGCCGGAGCGCGTCGAGTGTTTCCTGGTCTGGTGACCAGTATTTTCGGTCATGTGCCTCGAGCAGGCGATTGGTCAGATTCAGCCCCGCCGTGGGGTTCAGATCGGCAATCCGCGCTCGCATCTTCTCATCGAGGACGAATGTCTCCGCGAGACGCGAATAGATCCACGGCGAGACTTCTCCGGTCGTGGCCGACCATCCCATCGTGTTGGTGATGGCGTTCTCGATCAGATGCACGCCTTCGTAGCCATGCTCCAGAATTGCATCGTGCCAGCGCGGGTTCAAGACTCGCGTGCGAGTCTCGAGGGAGATCTGTTCGGACAATGTTCGTACGGCGCCGGATGCGGAAGTCGTGTGATCGCCGATGTAGACCGGAACGGCTTGACCCCGAGCGCGGGTGGCGGCACGTGAAATGCCGCCCAGCGTATCGAAATAGTGGTCGATCGTCGTGACACCGAGTTCGACGGAATCGAGATTTTGGTAGGTCACGTCGACCGAACCCAGGATCCGTTCCAGATGCTGTGCCTGTTCGTGCGCTTCCCCGTCGCGCCCGAAAGCAAAACACTTGCGGGCCGTGAACGTCTTGGCCAACTCGTCCTCATCGTCCCAGCGGCTGCTTTCGACCAACTGGTTGACGTTCGAACCGTAGGCACCAGAAGCATTGCTGAAGACGCGCAGTGCGGCGGTCTCGATGTTGCATGCGTGTTCGGCCTGGTAGGCGAGCACGTGTTTCCTGACGAAATTCCGTGCGATCGGTTCGTCCGCGGTGGCGGCAAGAAAGGTTGCTTCCGCCAGCAATTTGCACTGCTGCGGGAGCAGGTCGCGGAAGATTCCGGACAATGTCAATACCACGTCGATACGGGGGCGCCCGAGTTCTTCGAGCGGTACGAGTTCGGCGCCGAAGAGCCGGCCGTAGCTATCGAATTTCGGGCGTGCGCCGAGCAAGGCCAGCGCCTGCGCGATCGCTGTCCCTTCGGTCTTCAGGTTATCGGCGCCCCAAAGCACCATTGCAATGGTTTCGGGCAGCGAAACGCAGTCGCTGCGCAGCCTGCTCAGCAACTGGGTCGCCTGTGTCGTGCCATCGAGCATCGCAACGGCAGTCGGCATTCGGTAGGGGTCGAAACCATGCAAGTTTCGGCCTGTCGGCAGTACCTCCGGCGTACGGATGAGATCGCCCCCGGGGGCGGGCCTGACGAAACGACCATCCAGCGCATGGACGATCGCGTCGAGCTCGTCGTTGGCAGCCAATTGACGGTCGACATGGGCGAGTTCAGCAACGATCTTCGCATCGAGTCGATCGCTGACCGATTCGCCCGCAACGATGGCATCGATCGCTTCGTGATACGGTTGCTCGAGATCACGTGCGCCGACCAGCGCATGCAGCCATTCACGGCGCCGTGCCTGGGTGAGTGGCTCGCCGATGGTGTGCAGTCCACTCGGAATCAGCGTGTATTCGAGTTCGCGCACCGCATGGGTCAGCCGCTCGACCTCGTCGATGGCCTGGGTGATCGTCCAGAGCGGCTCGGACGGCGCGAGATCGACCGTGGCAGCCTGCGCCTGGATCAGCTCGATCAGCGATTGGCTGGACCCACTTTCGTCAGGCGTGAGTGCCCGAAAGCGCTGGATCGACTCCTTCAGATCGATCAATCCGCGGTACAGACCCGCATGCGTCAGCGGCGGAGTCAGATGGCTGATCAGCGTGGCTGCAGAGCGGCGCTTGGCAATCAATCCCTCGGACGGATTGTTCGCGGCGTAGAGATAGAAGTTGGGCAGCGCGCCGATCAAGCGGTCAGGCCAGCATTTCGACGACAAGCCGGTCTGCTTGCCTGGCATGAATTCCAACGCACCGTGCGTTCCGAAGTGCAGCACGGCATCAGCCTTGAAGTCTTCTCGCAGGTAACGGTAGAACGCACTGAAAGCATGAGTCGGCGCGAGACCCTTCTGGAACAACAGGCGCATCGGATCGCCTTCGTAGCCGAATGCGGGTTGAATGCCGACGAAGAGATTGCCGAATTGAGCGCCCAGCACCATGATCGAGGAGCCGGTGGACTGCGCTTTTCCGGGGGCCGGACCCCATTCCGATTCGATTTCCGCCAGATGGCGTTCGCGCCGCACATGGTCGTCGGTGGAGACCTGTGCATGGACGTTCGCATGCGCCATGTAGCGCTCTGCATTGCCTTGAATCAGACGGTTGCGCAGCGCGTCGATCGATTCGGGCATGTCGATCGTGTAGCCCGAATCGCGCAGCCGCTTCATCACGTTGTACAGCGAGCTGAATACCGACAGGTACGCCGCGGTTCCCGTGCTGCCGGCATTCGGCGGAAAATTGAAGAGCACGACCGCGAGCTTTCGGTCGGGTCGCGCAGTCTTGCGCAGCCGGGTCAATTGCGCGACACGCGCTGCCAGCATATCGACACGCTCGGTATCGATCACCATGTCGTGGGCTGCGTCGCCAGTGACATGGTCGCTGCGCCCACCAAACACGATCGATCCCGTCGCGCCGTCCAGTTCGGGAATCGCGACCATCATCATCGCTTCGACCGGCATCAGACCCATGTCGGAGTCGCGCCATTGCTCGAGACTCTGGAATTCGACGGGCTGCGCTGCGATGAACGGGACGTCGAGTCTGGCGAGGACTTCCTGTGCGGCAGCACTGTCATTGTAGGCAGGACCACCGACCAGCGAAAAACCCGTCAGACCGACCACCGCGTCGACGACAGGGTTGCCCTTCGCGTCATTGAAATAGGCCTCGATGGCTGGGCGCGAATCCAGACCGCTGGCGAACGCAGGAATGACGCGCAGGCCACGTGCTTCGAGCGCCGCAATGACACCGTCGTAGTGCGCCGTGTTGCCAGCCAGCAGATATGACCGCATCAGCAGAATGCCCACTGTAGCCAGTGGTTTGATCGGCGTTGCCGGCAAGGCGGCCACGCCATCGGCGATCCGGTTCTTCATCCGCGGGTGGTAGACGCCCAGGTCCGGATAGAGTTCGGGTTCCTTGTGGCTGACTTTCCCCTTGAGCATCGCCCGCGGGCCTGCCGCATATCGGTCTATCAGGAAGCGAACCATCTGGACGATGTTCTCTTCGGAACCATAGAGCCAATATTGCATGGTCAGAAAGTAAGCTCTGACATCCTGGGCCGTACCGGGTATGAAACGCAGGAAGCGCGGAATCTGGCGCAGCATGCGCATTTGCGCAGCGCCTGCCGGTTCCTTCTTCTTGGTCCGCGCCCCGCGCAGTTTCTTGAGCATCGAGAGGGTGCCCCCCGACTTGCTCTGCATGTCGAATCGCCCGAGCCGCGTGCATCTCACGACTACACCCGCCGCGAGCATGGCAACCATCGCATCGCATCGATCACGCCGGGCCTCGAGGGTCGGCAGGATCGGACGGATCTGCTCTTCCATGAAAAGCATCGTGGCGATCACGATATCGCCCGTCTCGATATCGCTGATACAGCGCTCGAGCGCTGCCGGGTTCTTGGGCCATTCAGCGGCAGCATGCAGGACTATCGATACACCCGGGAGCGTCGCGCGCAACGTGGCGTTGGCACGCTGGACGGCACCCGCCAGATGGCTGTCGAGCGTCGCGATGACAATTCGCACCGGCGGAAAGTCAGCGCGAGAAGTACGCTTTGGCATCGTATAGTGTCTCCAGACTGATCACCTGAACGCCTTGTTCCTGCGCGTACTTCTCGGTATTTCGTTTGGCCTTGCCACGCACGAAGAACGGAATTCTCTTGAGTTCGCGTTCGGCTTCGACAGCCCAGACCGGATCGAGCGTTGGAGTGGCTGGGTCGATTTCTTCTGCGGGTGCGATAACGGCCGTGGCCGTGGCCGTGGCGGTGGCGGTGGCGACGTCGGCGATTGCCGGCATGTCTGGCGCGGA
>JBGSTN010000152.1:0-3402 GCA_041736455.1 Burkholderiaceae bacterium
GCGTGTCATGAAGTGACCGGCCCGCACCTGATCGAATTCGCCGGTGTCACGAAGACCTACGGCACCGGGCCGGCGGCGTTCAAGGCGTTGCGGGGTGTCGACTTCGCGATCGACGAAGGCGAGTTCGTCGCGATCATGGGGCCCAGCGGCTCGGGCAAGTCGACCGTGATGAACATCCTGGGCTGCCTCGACGTGCCGAGCGGGGGCAGTTATCGATTCCGTGGCATCGGTGTCGAGACGCTGGATAGAGACGAGCGCGCGTTGCTACGGCGTCGCTACCTCGGCTTCGTCTTCCAGGGTTTCAATCTGCTGGCGCGCACGTCAGCGCTGGAGAACGTCTCGCTGCCATTGCTCTACCGCGGCGCGCCGGCGGCAGTGCGCAGGAAGTCGGCGATGGCGGCACTCGAATCGGTCGGGCTGAACGGTTGGGAACACCACGGACCGACCGAGCTGTCCGGTGGCCAACAACAGCGCGTGGCGATCGCGCGCGCCATCGTCAGCAGACCTCTGGTGCTGCTCGCCGACGAGCCGACCGGCAACCTCGACACCGAGATGAGCCTGGGCATCATGGACCTGCTGACACGACTCAACATGGAGCACGGCATCACGGTGCTGATGGTCACGCACGAACCGGAGATGGCCGGCTACGCGCGACGGACCCTCCGGCTCGTCGACGGCCGGCTCGCCTCCGACACATCCACCGAGACCCTCCGCTGATGTTCTGGAACACCGTCCTGCTCGCACTGCTGGCCATCCGCCGCAATTTGCTGCGATCTTTCCTGACCGTCCTGGGCATCGTGATCGGCGTCGCGGCGGTGGTCACCATGGTCACCGTGGGCAACGGCGCGACCCGCTCGGTGCAGGACTAGATCTCGGCAATGGGCAGCAACCTGCTGATCGTGATTCCCGGCCAGACGTTCGGGCCGGGCGGTGGCGGGGCGGCCAGCTTCAAGCTCGCCGATGCCGATGCAGTGCGCAGCCAGGTCAACGGATTGCAGGGCGTCGCGCCTTCCGTGACCAAGCGCGCCACGGTCGTCTATCTCGCGAACAACTGGGCGACTTCGATTACAGGCAGCACCACGGCGTGGTTCAGCAACGGCCGCTGGACCATCGAGGCCGGCCGTGCGTTCAATGACGCCGAGGAGCGTGCCGGCAAGTCGGTCTGCGTGCTGGGTGAGTCGGTACGCAAGAAGTTGTTCGGCAACCAGCGGCCGATCGGCTCCGAACTGCGTGTCAAGGGCTTCTCCTGCGAAGTGATCGGCGTGCTCGGTTCGAAGGGCCAGTCGGCGATGGGTTCGGACCAGGACGACATCGTCGCGATGCCGCTGCGCACCGTGCAACGGCGACTGACCGGCACGCAGGACGTCGGCAGTCTGCAGGTCTCGGTGGCGGGCGGTTACTCGATCGACCGCGCGCAGAGCGACATCGCCGCCCTGATGCGCGAACGGCGTCATATCGGCGATTCGGAGGAGGACGATTTCCGCGTGCTCGACACGCGCCAGATCGCGCAGACACTATCGGGTACCACGCGGATCCTCACCGGGCTGCTCGGTTCGGTCGCCGCCGTGAGCCTGCTGGTCGGTGGCATCGGCATCATGAACATCATGCTCGTGTCGGTCACCGAACGGACTCGCGAGATCGGCATCCGACTCGCGATCGGCGCGCTCGAGCGTCACGTGCTGATGCAGTTCCTGATCGAAGCGGTCGTGCTCGCATCGTTGGGGGGCGTGCTCGGCATCCTGATCGCGACTGCCGCATCGATAGGGATCACTTCGCTGTTGAGCGTGCCTTATCTGTTCGACCCGACGATCAACATTGCCGCCTTCGTCTTCTCGTCGGTGATCGGCGTGGTGTTCGGTTTCTTCCCGGCACGCCGGGCGGCGCGTCTCGATCCGATCGACGCACTGCGGCATGAATAACGCCACGGTTCACGGCACCCTTTGACGCGACCACCCGCGCTGGCCTGCACGCTGGCCTGCACGCTGCCGACTCGCGAACGATCGATTCAGGTCCATACTGACTGGGTTCCCCAATCGAATCGACAAGCACCAGGAGTGCCTTCGTGAATCTCGAGTCCCGTGTGCGGCATGCCGGGCTGCGCCACAAGATCATGTCGGCAGACGCTGCAGCCGCCCTCATCGGCAACGGCGACAACGTCGGCATGAGCGGTTTCACCGGCGCTGGCTATCCGAAGGTCGTACCTGCTGCGCTGGCGCGTCGCATCGAGTCGCGCCAGGCCGCGGGCGAGACATTCCGGGTCGGCGTGTGGACCGGCGCCTCGACCGCGCCCGAGCTCGATGGTGCACTCGCCAAGGTGGGTGGCATCGAGATGCGACTGCCCTATCAGAGCGACCCGGTCTGCCGCCAGCGCATCAATGCAGGCGAGATGGAATACATCGACATCCACCTGTCGCACGTGGCGCAGTTCGTCTGGTTCGGCTTTCTGGGCAAACTCGATGTGGCGGTGGTGGAAGTGGCCGGCATCCGCGAGGATGGCCTGCTGATCCCGTCGTCATCCGTGGGCAACAACAAGACCTGGCTCGAGCAGGCCGACCGCGTCATCCTGGAGGTCAACAGCCGGCAGCCGATGGCACTGGACGGCATGCACGACATCTATTACGGCACGCAGCGCCCGCCTCACCGCGAGCCGATTCCGTTGACCGCGTCCGCGGACCGCATCGGCGAGCCCTATCTGAGCGTGCAACTTGGCAAGGTCGTGGCCATCGTCGAGACCGACCTGCCCGACCGTAACACGTCGTTTTCGCCGCCTGACGCCATCTCGAACCGTATTGCCGAACACATCCTGGACTTCCTCGACCATGAAGTGAAGCAGGGCCGCCTGCCACCAGGACTGCTACCCATCCAGTCCGGCGTGGGAAACACGGCCAACGCCGTTCTTGCAGGACTGAACAACGGCCAGTACAACGGCCTGAACGCCTATACGGAAGTGCTGCAGGACGGCATGCTGCTGTTGCTCAAGAGCGGTGCGTTGGCGCATGCATCGGCCACCGCGCTGTCGCTGAGCGACGATGGCATGAAGGAATTCCTGGGCAATATCGACTACTACCGGCCGCGCATCGTGCTGCGACCTCAGGAAATCAGCAACCATCCGGAGATCATCCGACGCCTCGGTGTCATCGCGATGAACGGGATGATCGAAGCCGACCTGTACGGCAACATCAACTCGACGCACCTGATGGGCACTCGCATCATGAACGGCATCGGCGGCTCGGGCGACTTCGCTCGCAACGCCTATCTGTCCATCTTCATGACCGGTTCGGTAGCCAAGAACGGCAAGGTCTCATGCATCGTGCCGATGGCCAGCCATGTCGACCATACCGAGCACGACGTGGCCGTGATCGTCACGGAGCAAGGCCTGGCCGACTTGCGCGGCCTGGCGCC
>JBGSTN010000224.1:0-4125 GCA_041736455.1 Burkholderiaceae bacterium
CGTTCGCGCCCGGCCGCACCGATGCGACCGATGCGATGACCGACGCCGAGAGCTTCGAGCCGCTGGAGCCGCGCGCCGATGGCTTCCGCAATTACCTGGCGACCAGAATGTCGGTCAAGACCGAGGAAATGCTGCTCGACCGATCGCATCTGCTCGGACTGTCGGCGCCGCAGATGACTGTACTGGTCGGCGGCCTGCGGGTGCTGGGCGCCAACCAGGGCGGTCGCAAGAGTGGCGTGCTGACCGAGCGGCCCGGCCAGCTCACGAACGACTTCTTCGTGAATCTGCTCGACATGACCACCGCCTGGAAGGTCGTCGACAAGAGCGGCGACGAGGAGTTCATCGGCAGCGATCGGGAGACCGGCGAACCGCGTTGGGAGGCCACGCGTACCGATCTGATCTTCGGCTCGAATTCGCAGTTGAGGGCGATCTCCGAGGTCTATGCCGAACGGGGCAACGAACGCAAGTTCGTGGACGACTTCGTCGCGGCATGGACCAAGGTGATGAACGCGGATCGGTTCGACCTGGCCACGCGCTGACCACGCGCGGCTGCCGCGCGAGGCGAACGACATCGCCTGGCGCGGCCCCGCTTCGACGCTCAAGACCTGGTTGCCAACTGGACGATGCCACTCGTGGCCACCGTCGCGCTCCACAACAGGACCATCACCGAACCGATCAGCATCGCGATTCGTTCATCGTCGCGCTGCCTGGTCGGGAGCGCGGCGAGCAGGACTGAAATGATCGGCAACGACGCCATGGCGGCGTGACCCGCGCTGCTGGTCTGAAGGGCAGCGAACAACGCACGCGCCTGGAACGCATCTCCGGCACTGGCCGCGCTTGCCATGAAGAGGGCGTTCGAGGTGACGCCGCTGCCGGTGGCATAGGCCCCGAAGCCTCCCATCAGAACGGTCAGGCTCGATGCGCCGTACAGACTCATCCGGGTGAGCAGCGTGGTGACGGATGCCACGCCACCCATCTCGATGAGCAACCGCGCAGTGACGAGAAACAGCCCGATTCCCGCAAGTGCCCGCGATGCACGCAGGACAACATGCCTCGCTTCGGATGCCTGCGCGATGGCCGCACCGCCGCGCCGTTGCAGCCACATCGCGGCCAATGACGCGAAGGCCAGCGCGAGACCCGGCGAGGCCAGCAGATCGAACGCCACCCGACCGGTATTCAGTTCGAGAGAGAAGCCCGCGTCGTGCAGAGGGCGGACCAAGAGCTTCTGCAAGACGATGGCGGCTATCAGCAATCCATAGGGGGCCAGCGCAGGATCGGCCACGATGGCAGCTGCCGATCGTGTCGACCGGGCACGTAGCCAGGAGAACACGAGCACGGCCAGCCCGCCACCGACGCCGGCGACTTCGACGCCGACGAAACGGGTGGTGACGACAATGCCACCCAGCAGCACGGCGCTGCAGAGCAGGGCGTGCATCCAGTCAGCCGCGTTGCGTCGGGTAGCCAGCAGAAGGCAGCACACCGGGAGCATTGCGGCGACCGGGCCGCTGGTCGACAACATGGCGTTTGCCAGCATCGGAACGGGCATCCGTGCAATTTCCGCACCGAGCAGCGTCGCGATCGACAACGCACCCCAGGGCATGAGACTCATGCCGAGCAAGGCCAGCGCAATTGCACGGGTGCGGCTGACCATCGGCAGCAGCAACGGTAACGTGACCATCATCGACACACCGAAGCCGGTCAATGACTCGACGGTAACACCGATGCCCAGCACGATCACGATCAGGGTGCGGGATTCCGGCAGGTTCATCGACCGGACGATATCGCGAATGGCTTCGAGTCCGCCCGCGCGATTGCCGATCTGGACGAAGACCAGACCGAGAAAGACGACGATGCCGACCAGCAACAGCAGAACGGAAGCATCGGCAAACGCGTGAACGAGATGCTCGAGTCGTGGCGGCGTGAAGCTGCCGAATCCCCACAAGCCCAGTGAACTGACCCAGGCGAGCAACGCTGCCTCGAGACCGCTTCGTCGCAACCCCATCACCGCAACGACGGCGACGAGGCACGGCACTGTGACCAGAACTGCATTCATGCGGTACGAGAATCGAGACTGAGCCGGCTGCGATCGCCCGGGGATGTGCCGACGCAGGCACGTCGGAGCTGGGCTCGCAACCATGCCGCGCAGGTGAGCACGTTACAACGAATACTGTTTTAATGTACAGTACGCGTCACCGGTCAATGCGGGTCATCGTGTGCGAACGGACCGACGGTCAGCGACCCGATCAGCTTCCTTTCGTTTGCGCATGTCCTGGTCTGCGCATGTTACTGCCTGCCTTGCGGAATCCATCAGCATGAAACAGCGGATCCGGGCCGACCGGCAACTCCTGGCCTTTCACAAGGGCAGGGGTGCCGCCTCGAATGTCGTGCAACGGTTCACGTCCTTGACTCGCGAACCGGATCACGACTTCCTGGATTCCCTGGAGGCGGACGACATGCCGCGTTCACCTGTCACCACGGTGACCGCGCAGCGGGCGCGTTCGATCATCAGTCGCAACGATTCGCCGGACATCGCGTTCGATCAGTCGATCAATCCCTACCAGGGCTGCGAACATGGCTGCACCTACTGCTATGCGCGCCCGACCCATGCCTACCTGGGCCTGTCGCCGGGGCTGGATTTCGAAACACGCATCCTGGCCAAGACCAATGCCGCCGAGCAGTTGCGCACCGAGTTGAACCGGCCGGGTTACGTGCCCTCGCAGATTGCGCTGGGCGCGAACACCGACCCCTACCAACCGGCCGAACGCGAACTGCAGATCACGCGTTCGGTGCTGCAAGTACTTGCCGATCATCGGGTTCCCGTGAGCATCACCACCAAGTCCGCCCTGGTCGTGCGCGATATCGACATCCTGGCGCCGATGGCGGCGCGTGGACTGGCTCGCGTGCATCTGTCAGTCGGCACGCTCGATCCGCGGCTGGCGCGCGCCATGGAACCCCGGGCCAATGCGCCGGGTCGACGCCTGGATGCGATACGGCGGCTCACCGAAGCCGGCATTCCAGTGGCGGTGTTCGCCTCGCCGATCATTCCAGGGCTCAACGATCACGAGCTCGAGCGAGTCTTGCAGGCCGCTGCAGCGGCAGGTGCGGTCCAGGCCAGTTATGTGCTGCTGCGCCTGCCACTGGAGGTGCGCGATCTGTTCGTCGAATGGCTGCATGAGCACTACCCGCTCAGGGCAGCGCATGTGATGAATCTGGTTCGGCAGACGCGTGACGGTCGCGACTACGATCCCGACTTCCGAGTGCGCATGAAGGGCTCGGGCGAATACGCGAAGGTGATCAACCAGCGCTTCAAGCTTGCCGCCCGCCGGCTCGGTCTGCGGCTCGAGCCGGCGGGCATGGATACCTCCCAGTTCCGCCGGCCGTCGTCTTCGGAAGACGCGCAACTGCAGTTGTTCACATCGTAGTCCGACACCTCTGTTCTATCGGATCGGTCGATCTTGTGTAGGAGGGCGCGTTCGTGCCCTGGTGGGCTATGATGACCGTCAGTTCGAATACCAAGAAATGCGCCAGCCCTCGGCATGCGATCGGGGCCGGACGCCGCGGGTCTCGCCGGCCCGCACCAGGGGGAGGTTGAGTCCATCATGCAATACGCTGTCAAGGTTTCCGTCGGTGACCAGATGGTTGCCGACGTTGCATTGCAGTCCGGGGTCAATGTGCTCGTGCCCGAACCGGGCTACCTGTATTCGCTGATCGGGCGTGCGACGCCCGGCATCGCCAGGTCCGCCGAGCGCGTCGAACGCGTCGTTGCGAAACGCGTCGGCAACGACCTGATCGTCGAAGGCATGAGCGATGACCAGTCGCTGGTACTCACCGGTTTCTTCTCGATTTGTGCGCCGTCGTCGTGTTCGATGGCAATCGGGCCAGCCGACGGGGAACACCACCTGATCCATCAGCAGACGAGTGGCACGCCGTTGGGGGATGGCGGTGCCACACTGTTTCTGTTCGATGCCGATCTGCATCCTCTGCGCGCATCGAACGATGGTGCGTTGCCGACGGAACGGGCGTCGACATCACCGGACGAACGCATGGCCGAGGCGTCGGCGGGTGGCGCTGCCGATCGCGCCGAGTCACTTTCGCCTGGGTCTGCCGCCGCACCGGATCAGGCGC
>JBGSTN010000268.1:0-9257 GCA_041736455.1 Burkholderiaceae bacterium
CCGCCGCCGTGGCCTTCGCCTGATCGACCATGTCGACCAGCTTGGGGACATCGACACGCTGCGCCAGGAAAGCGGGACCACCCATCGCCCAACCCACTCCGACCCGCATCAGGCTCACGCCGATGATCGTGATGATGGTGCCGGTCACGACAGGCGGGAAGAATCGCAACATCCGGCTGATGATCGGCGCGATGAGCATCGAGATGATGCCGGCACCGATGATCGCGCCGAAGATCGCGCGCGCACCGTCCACGCCAGGCACCGCGTTCGCCATCGCGACCATCGGACCGACCGAGGCGAACGTCACCCCCATCATCACGGGCAGCTTGATGCCGAACCAGCGCGTCATGCCGAGCGACTGGATCAGGGTGACCAGTCCGCAGGCGAACAGATCGGCGGAGATCAGCAACGCCACCTGTTCGGGAGTCAACTGAAGCGCGCGACCCACGATCAGAGGGACCGCGACGGCCCCCGCATACATCACCAGCACGTGTTGCAGGCCGAGTGGAATCAGCCTGGCTGCAGGCAATATTTCATCCACGGGGTGGACCGCGGCATTGCGGTCCGGTGAATCGACGTTGACGCCCGGCATCTCTGCTGCTCCTCTCGATACTGCTTTGTTCGTTGCTGCGCTACCTTGCAGCCGCTCGACTACGTTCGGACTGATCAGGATTCAAGTTGTGTTCATCGAATCGCCGCTCCATCGGCCAGCCATGCCGCCAGCAGCGCACGTTCGTCCGGCGTCATCTGGGTCAGGTTGCCGATCGGCATGATCTGCGTGGCCACCGACTGCTGATGGATTCGCGCGGCGGCGGCCTTGATTCGTTCGGGTGTATCGAGCATCACACCGCCCGGTGGCTGCGCGAAACCTGGAAACGTCGGTGCTTCGGCGTGACACACCGCGCATCGCTGCGCCACGATGGGTTGAATCTGGGCGAATGAAACGGTGCTTGCAACACCCGTGCCACTGCGAGCATCGGAGGAAGGGCGGGGAGCGATCACCGCTGCCACACCGGTCAGCAGCAGCACGCCGGCGATCGGCAACGCATACAGGTGACGTCCGCGGTGACGCAGCACGAAATACTGCCGGATCAGTGCACCGGCCAGCATGATGACCGCGAGCACCGCCCAGCCGTAGTCGTTGCCGTAGGTCATCGGATAGTGGTTGCTGATCATGATGAACAGCACCGGCAGCGTGAAATAGGTGTTGTGGACGCTACGCTGCTTGCCGATGATGCCCGGCGCCGGATCGACAGGTTCGCCCGCGCGCAAGGCAGCGACCATGCGTTTCTGCCCCGGAATGATGTGGAAATAGACGTTCCACACCATGATGGTGCCCATCGCTGCGCCAACGTGGATATACGCGGCGCGCGCGCCGAAGACCTGCGCGTATCCCCAGGACGCGAGGACCAGCAGCACGTAGATCGTGAGCGACAGGATCAGTTCGTTGCCGATACGCTTGCAGAGGGTGTCGTAGACCACCCAGGCGACGACGACCGAGGCAGCCGAGATGGCGATGGCCGTCGGTGCGGTGATGTCGAGCACCGAGCGATCGATCAGGTAGGAGTTGGCGCCGTACCAGTAGACGAGCGCGAGCAGGCCCATGCCGGACAGCCAGGTCGTGTAAGCCTCCCATTTCGACCAATGCAGGTGTTCGCTTAACGGTTCGCCGACAGGGCCCACAGGGAACTTCTGACTGTTGTAGAACCCGCCGCCGTGTACCGCCCACAACTCGCCGCTCACGCCGCGCGCCGCATCCTGCGACTTCCGGGGATCGCGCAGGGAAGTGTCCAGCATCACGAAATAGAGCGACGCGCCGATCCAGGCGACTCCGGTGATCAGGTGCAGCCAGCGCACCAGCAGATTGAGCCAGTCGACGATGTAGGTTTCCATTTCCACTCCTCGGGCGCCTGTGTGGCGCTGCGACGTGCCCGGCAACGGCCGGGATCGGCCCCCCAGGCTCAGAAACGGTGCCGCATCCCCACGGCAAAGTTGTCGCCGCGTTGTGCATTGCTCAGCTTGTCGGTCATCAGCACCGCATAGACGTCGGTGGTCTTGGCCAGGAAATAATCATATCCAACACTGAGGAAGTCACGCTTGATGTCGGCAGTACCGGAGGTATCGGCGCTGGCGTACGAGGCCAGCAAGAAGCCCGCCCCCAGCGGCACGGCGGCGCCGACCTGCACGATCCTGTCCTTGGTATTGGCGGTCCGGGTGGGCGTCGTCACCGGGGGCGTCCCGGCGGTCGTCGTCGTTCCACCTTCATCGACCTGTCCATACTGGAGATAGGTCTTGGTCGTGCCGAACAGGTACGAGGCACCGAGCTGCCAGGTCGTTTCATCGCCGGCCGTGAATACGGCCTTCACCTGCTGGATGGTGGCGCTCAGGCCCAGCGGTCCGGACGAGTAGCCGACGTTGGCACCGATGCTGTCGCCGCTGACATTGTCTTCGCCAAGCGAATATTGCACCGTCGCGCCGAACCCGTTCTTGCGAGGCGACGACCAGGTGATCGCATTGCTCCATCCGGTGTCGCCGGCGACCTTGCCCGTCGACCCGAAGAACGAACGGATACTCGGTGAAAGGCCGAACGAGTCACCGAAAGGGTTGTAGTTCAACGTCGCGATGAACAACGGTGTGCTGGCCCGGCCCAAACGTACCGTGCCGAAACCGCCCCGCAAGCCGACGTTGGCGTTGCGCGAGAACATCGGGTCGTTGGTGAAGCGACCCGCATCCCCGGAGTCCAGGCGCAGGAACGATTCGAACGTGAAAAGCGCCGCCAGTCCGCCGCCCAGATCTTCCTCTCCCTTCACGCCCCAGAAGCTGGTCGTCATCAGTCCGGATTCCATGCGGGTGTCACGCTGGCCACCGCTGATCTCGAACGACCCGACACCGACGTCGAGCAAGCCGTAGAGTTGTACGGCCGACTGTGCGAACACCGGTTGGGTGATGCCTGCGGCGGCGGTCAACGTGGCCAGTGCAAGGGCACGGCGCGAACTGAAGATGGGCATGGACTTCCTTCCTTTTGTTATTCGATGAGAAAGACAACCGTCGACGCAAGAGATGGGGCACACTGGCCGCGATGATCAATGGGAAAACAATCGCGTCGCCCCATCCGCCACATACTGTACCGACAGCGCTGCCAGCAGCACACCGAGCAATCGCGTCAGAACCTTTCTTCCGGTATCGCCGAGAACCTTGTCGAAGAATTCGGCCGCCATCAACGCTGCGGCCGTGACGACGATGAGCAGACCGATGATTGCCACCAGCAGCAATTTGCCCGTCAGCGGCGTTGCACCAGAGAAGCCCGAAAATTCCGAAGACAGCAGGATCGTTGCAGAAATCGTGCCAGGTCCGGCGATCAGGGGAATCGCCAACGGAAACACCGCGATGTTGGCGATGTGATCCTTGATGGCGGTACGCGAAACGTCCATCTCCCGCTGCTGGCGCTTCGCATGGATCATTTCGAATGCCGTGTAGAACAGCAGCAACCCACCGGCGACGCGAAACGCGTCGATCGAGATGCCCATTGCATCGAGCACGAGCGTTCCCGTGATCGCAAAGAGCGCGAGAATGCCGAACGCGATCAGCACGCCGCGCAACGCCACGGCGCGGCGATCGGCTGCCGTCATGCCGGCCGTGAGTCCCAGGAAGATCGGGACGTTGCCGACCGGATCGACAGTGACCAGCAGGGTCACGAGCGCATTCAGGATCATGTCGGCAGGAGGCATCGGGCAATCGGGTCTCGGTGCGATCCCCGTATCTTATTCGCGTGCCGGACTGAGGCGCGTGATCAGCACGCGTCGGAAGGCCTGATCGTCGACATCGAAATCCCACTGCTCGACCGCGCATTCGCGTCGATGCGCCGTACTGTCCCAGCGCACCAGATTGACCGAATTGGGTTTGCCGTCACGAATCCGCGACGACACGGCCGTGCCGGCCTGCACCGCCCAGATCGGACGCGGGCCGTCGTCGATGACGCGCACGTAAGGCAGGTGGATATGCCCGCCCATCACCAGATCGGCCCCGGCGAGCGCCCACCGGGACCTTGCACGGTTGAACCCGCGCACCAGGTTGTTACGGTCCTCGCGCCGCGTGACGGCGACCGGTTGGTGCACCACGATCACGCGCAATTGAGCCTCCCGCGCCTGTTCGAGGCGTCTCACGACGCGATCGATCTGTCCGATCGAGATTTCGCCATGCTTGTGCCGGTAGCGCCGGGTCGTATTGACGCCGACGACCAGCAATGCCTCGCACTCGTGCGATGGTTCCAGTTCCTGCCCGAAGAATGCGCAATGGTGCGAGTAGGGTGCAGTGACCCTGGTCCAGACGTCGAACAACGGAATATCGTGATTACCGGGGATGGCAAGAGACGGCGACTTGATGCGATCCATGAATGCACGGGCGGCAGCGAACTGGCCGATACGCGCGCGCTGGGTGATGTCGCCCGACAGCACGACGAGGTCGGGCCGCTCCAGATTCGCCAGCTCGACCAGCGCCTCGACGACCGCGGGCTGCTCGGTACCGAAGTGCGTATCGGACAGATGCAGAACGACAGTCATTGCGGATCGTCGCGGGCATCGTCACCAGGTGTTTCGGGAACGGGCAGCAGCACATGCAGAGGCTTGTCCAGCACGCGAAAATCGAGCGGCGGACGCATCCGCGACACTTCCCCATCGTAGGCGACCTTGATACCGCGGGGATTCTGCAGGCGGGACGGATTCACGATCATCCGGTGGAACTCGAAGTGATCGATATCGGGTGCTTCACCCAGAGAACCCATCGCACCGCGGATCATCAGGCCGATCAACGCCATCGTGCCAACCGGATGCAGCGTGACGGCGGTGATCCGGTCATCGCCCGGCCCTGAACGATCCCGGCCGTTGGATCCGTCGGCATTCGCCGTGGCTGGCGTCAATCCGACGCGCTCCAGCTGCAAATGATTGCATCCGACGAACAGCGTGAGTGCCCGCACGTCCCGCGAAGTGTCACCAGTCTCGATATGCAGGCGCAACTGCCTCTGGGCGCGCAGCAACGTCACGAACGCTGCCATCAGGGCGATGATCCGGTTGCGTCCGAATCGCGACTTGAATTGCTCGCGGTCTTCGAGCAGGTCGGGGTAGAGTCCGACGCTGGCATTGACCAGGATGATCCGATCGTTGATGGCCGCCACACTGAGCGGCTGCGGCTCCGCCTCGAGCAGTACCCGCACGGCATCGGCGGGCTCGAGAGGAAGGTGGTGCGCTCGGGCGAAGTAGT
This sequence comes from Burkholderiaceae bacterium, assembly GCA_041736455.1. Lineage (GTDB taxonomy): Bacteria > Pseudomonadota > Gammaproteobacteria > Burkholderiales > Burkholderiaceae_E > JAUIAI01. The sequence continues at coordinate 5,257 of JBGSTN010000268.1, forward strand.
TGAACGTTCCTTGAGCGACAACGCCCATCACGCAGTCGGCCGCGTGCGCAGCCTGCGCCACCTCGTTGAGAGAGCCATCGCCGCCGACGGCCACCACGGCCGTGCGTGATGCAACGGCCGCCGCCACGGCCTTGCGGGATTCCCTCGTGATCTCGCCAGGCCCGCAGAAGTGCAATTCGCCGCGCCGGCCCTTTTCGGCGAGCACCCGCTCGATTGCCTCGCGACGTTCTTCAGCTACCGTGCTGCCCGATGCACCGTTGATCACGAATTGCAGCGGAGCGGATGGATCGATCGAATAAGGAGCGGTCATTTGATGGCGGTTCTGAGAGATCGGAAGGATGCCGCTGACAATGCCGTCAGCGGCCGATGATGCCCCAGTTGCTCAACCAGTTCATGGTTCGACCGGGTCTCGTCAATGCATCCAGGAAGGATCGTGCCCAGTAACGAATGTCGTTGGCCTCGAGCGTCGCGAACATTTCGCGATGGCGGGCCTGTCGCTCGTCCAGCGGCATTTCGAGCGCCTGGAGAATCGCGTCGGCTACCGAATCGCGATCATGCGGATTGACGAGCAGGGCCGTCACGAGTTCGGCGGCAGCACCGGCGAACTCGGACAGGACGAGCACGCCTGGATCGTCGGGTGGCTGTGCTGCCACGAATTCCTTGGCGACCAGATTCATGCCGTCGCGAAGCGGCGTCACGAGTCCAACTCTTGCATGGCGCAGCATGCCGGCGACGGCAGCGCGCTGATAGTTGCGATTCACGTAGCGAACGGGTACCCAGCTGACATCACCGAAGCGCCCATTGACCTCGCCGATCGCCCGGCTCACCTCTTCGGACATGTCGGTGTACTCGGGGATATCTTCGCGGCTCTTCGGCGCGATCTGCAGATAGGTCGCGCGACCACGCCAGTCCTCGAACTTCTCGAGGAAGCGCTCGAACGCCTGCACGCGGTGCAGGATGCCTTTCGAATAATCGAGGCGGTCGACGCCGATCACCAGCAGGCGATCACTGAGGCTGTTGTCGAGTTCGCTGATGAAAGTCGATTGCGCCGCCTCCTGCGCGAGTTCGCGAAAGCGGTCGGGCTCGACGCCGACCGGGAACACCCCGATCCGGAATGCATGGTTGCCGGTGCGATAGATGCGTCCGTCCTGGGTCGATGCGCCGGAGACACCGGTCGCGTAGCGCGCGAAGTTCGCGGCATCGGATTCGGTCTGGAAGCCCACGAGGTCGTAGTCGGTCAGTGTGCCGATGACCGATTGATGCTTGGGCAGTGTCTTGAGCAGTTCGGGTGGCGGCAGCGGTATGTGCAGGAAGAAGCCGATTCGATTGCCATGCCCTCGTCGACGCAGTGCCCGGGCGAGAGGCATCAGGTGATAGTCGTGCACCCAGATGACATCGTCGGGCTGCAACAAAGCGCCCAGGCGATCCGCGAAGAATTCATTGACACGGCGGTAGCCCTGGAAATCGGTCTGCAGATATTCGGCAAGGTCGACGCGATAATGCAACAACGGCCAGAGCGACCGGTTGGCAAAGCCGTTGTAGTACTCCTGGAAGTCGTTGGGACGCAGGTCGGTCAACACGTATTCGACGTTGTCGACCTGCAGATGACTGACGGGCGGCGGATCCTCCGAAACCTTGCCGCTCCACCCGAACCAGATCCCTTCGCGTTCGCGCATCGCGGCGTCGATTGCCACGGCCAGTCCACCTGGAACCGTCTTGCCCGTCGGGTCTGGCAATGCAACTCTATTCGAAATTACGACAAGCCTAGCCATATGCCCTCTTCCCAGGAACGTGACAGCCGCATCGCGGAATGCACGATGCCGGCCATCGAGTACGTCTGCGGTATGTTGCCCCAGAGTACCCCCGTTTCCGGGTGAAGGTCTTCGGATAACAGACCATAGCTGTTTCGCGCCGTCAGCAGTTCGCCGAATATCGCCCTGGCCTCGTCACGCCGGCCGATGGAGGCAAGTGCGTCGAGATACCAGAACTTCACGACGAGAAATGCAGTTTCAGGTTCACCAAAATCATCTGCCGCGGCATACCGAAGCAGATGCCCGTTGCGATTCAGCTCGCGGCCTATGCATTCGACGGTCCGCATGTAGCGTGGATCGTCGGCCGCGATGATGCCGAGTTCATGCATCAACAGTACACTCGCATCCAGATCTTCCGAACCGATGGCCGCTGTGAACGCTTGGCGTGAATCGCTCCAGCATTCGGACAAGATTCGTGCCCGGATCGCGTCGGCATGTTCGCGCCAGAGAATGGCATCGTCGTCGAGTGTCAGTCGCGTCGCGATGCGCGCGAGGCGATCGCAGGCAACCCAGCACAGCATGGCCGAGTGGGTATGGACCCGCCGGCGCCCACGGTATTCCCAGATGCCGGCATCGGGCTCGAAGGCGGTCTTGACGGCCATGTCGCCAAGCGCTTCGAGACGCCGGAACATTCGCTCGTCGCCCATCTCGGGCAGCCGTTCGTCCATGAAACTCTGCATCACGCCCAGGATCACCGATCCCGCGACATCGTTCTGGTTCTGTTCGGCAGCCTGGTTCCCTACCCGCACCGGGCCCTGGCCCAGGAAACCGGCAAGATCCGGCGCGATCCATTCGTCGACCGCCGTGTTGGGCACTACCGCGTACAGCGGTCGGATCGAGCCGGGCGCGCCGGCGGCCACGGTGGCGATATAGCCGATATAGTTTTCCATCGTACGCGTCGCGCCCAACCGGTTGAGCGCTTGAACGACGAAGTAGGCGTCCCGCAGCCAGCAGTAGCGATAATCCCAATTGCGCTGCGAATTCGGAGCCTCCGAGACCGATGTGGTGTGAGCGGCCACGATGGCGCCGGTTTCTTCGAATGCACACAGCTTCAGGGTGATCGCAGCGCGGATCACCTCCGATTGCCATTCGAAGGGAATCGCCAGGGCGCGCACCCAGTCTCGCCAATAGCTGGTGGTTCGCTCCAGGAAGTTGCGTGCGACAGAATCGGGCGAGTCGTTGAAGGATTCGTCCGAACCGAACACCAGCGTGACCGTGCGCAAAAGGGCAAACGGTGTTTCGTCGGTGACATAGGACAGCGGAGCGTCGGTCGTGACGCGAATGGACTCGTGCTCGCCTCGATAGCGGATATGGCTGGAACCCGGGAAGTTCGCTCCCGGTACGCCGTAGTCGAATGTCGGGCGCACGCGCAACGTGATGCGGGGAACGCCAGCGACCGGCTCGACGATCCGGATCAGCTGTGCCGGCCGGAAGTTGCGGCCATATTGTTTGAATCTGGGCGCGAAGTCGGTGATGCGAACGGCGTTTCCCTGCGCATCACGCAGCGTCGTGCGGATGATCGCCGTGTTGCGATCGTAGGCGGACTGATGTTCGACCTGCCCGTCTAGCAGCACGTCGGTGAATCCTTTCTCCTCGTCGCCCGCAAGCAGCCTCGAGAAGACCGGATTGGAGTCGAATCTCGGGAAGCAGAACCAGACGATGCGACCCAGCGGCGTGACGAGCGCGGCGATTCGGCCATTGCCGACGAGGCCGACATCCAGCGGATGCGAATGCAGACCCACCGTCGGTGACCTATCGGACGGATTCGGCCGAAGCAATCGCGATGCCGAGCACGTCGGCCAGCGCCAGCCGGACAGCGCCCGGGGTGGTGAATCTGCCTTCGGCGCCGGCAATGGTCTGCCCGACAGTGAAGAATGCTCCCGACATCGATCGAACCTGCGTGAATGCAGCTTCGTCCGTGATGTCATCACCGATCATGATCGGCGTGCGACCGGCGAACGGTGGTTGCTGCATGAATCGTTCGACGGCGAGCCCCTTGTCGAAACCAAGCGTCTTCAACTCGAAGACCATCTTGCCTGCGAGCAGTTCGACGCCAGGATATCGATTCACCAGTTCGTCGACGCGAACCCGGATCGCCGCGGCCATCTCGGGGACGGCCCGGTAATGCAACGCCAGGCTGTGCGGCTTGTGCTCGAGCAGCAACCTCGGATCGAGCGCGGCGATCGCGGC
>JBGSTN010000323.1:0-1671 GCA_041736455.1 Burkholderiaceae bacterium
CGTCACCGGCGGCGCGTCGGATGCAATGCCCGGCGACGGGCATCCGGCGACTGGCGCGAGTTGGGTCGGCTTGCTCGGCTTCGTGCTGCTGGTCGGAGCGGTTGCCGTTTCGGCAGGGAGTTTCCGTCCCGGGCCCTGGTATCTCGCTCTCGACAAACCGCCCTGGACGCCGCCCGACTGGGTATTCGCGCCGGTATGGACGATCCTCTACATCGGCATCGCATTGTCAGGTTGGCTGATCTTTGCGCATGCGCCGACGGCTCGACCGCGCATCCTGTGGTCGTTGCAGCTGGTGTTCAATGCCGCCTGGAGTTTCCTGTTCTTCGGGCAGCACCTGATCGGCGCGGCCTTGATCGATATCGCCTGCATGTGGATCACGATCCTGCTGCTGATCGCCAGTCTCTTCTCCCAGGTGTTCCGCTGGAGTCGACTCGTCGGGCTCCTGTTGATTCCCTACCTGACCTGGGTGAGCATCGCCGGTGCGCTGAACTTCTCGATCTGGTTGCGACAATGACAATCAGTAGAGCGTCGCCTTCAGACGCTCGGCCAACTCGGCCTCGCTCGGATATGCGGTCCGCTTCGTGTGGGCCTTGAGCATTTCGACCATGCCGGGAACCGTGCTGCGATCCGGCCAGCTCTCGGGTTCCCACAACTTCGAACGCATGAACGCCTTGGCGCAGTGCAGGAACACCTCGTGAGGGGCCACCCGGAGTACGGTGATCGGATGGCGGCCCTGGCGATCGAAGCGCCCGAGGATGGCAGGCTCGTCATGAATCGTTGCCTCGCCATTCACACGCAGGGTCTCGCGGATGCCGGGGATGATGAACAGCACGCCGACCCAAGGGTTGCCGACGATGTTGGTCAGCCCGTCCAGGCGGCGATTGCCGGGCCAGTCCGGAATCAGCAGATGGCCCGCCTCGTCGATCTGGACGAACCCGGGTTCGTCCCCCTTGGGCGACGCATCTGCCGCGCGGTCATGTGCCGTGGCGAGCACGAGGAAAGGCGAGCGGCCGATGAACGTCCGGCAATGATCGTCGAGTTGGGCGATCTGCTTGTCCCGGGCGACATCGGAGGGGTCGCCGTAGATGGCGCGCAATTGTTCGATCGAGGTCACGGCCATGGCTTGTCTCTCGAGAGGGCAGTTCGATACGGCGCCGAATCACTACGCCGCGTGCGTCGCAATCGACGGTGATCCGTGCGACTGCCACTCGTGCATTTCGGTATCGGGGCATTATAGGTGCGTGCACGCGTGTGGCTGACACCGACCCTGCGACCAACCGGTGTGGTGCCGCGAGCGATCTCTCGCTCGCGACCCGCGCCAATTCGAACCAAGGAGATGCCGAGGTGACGAATCCTGCCCCAGGAAACGATTTGCCCATGTCGGGTTCCGTCAGACTGACCCTGTCCGGTCCGGTTGCCCATATCACGTTCGATCGCCCGGCGGCCCGCAATGCGATGACCTGGACGATGTACGAGGCGCTTCATGCGATCTGCGAACGGCTGAACGCCGACACTACGCTGCGCGTTGCCGTGTTTCGTGGCGCCGGCGGCCAGGCGTTCGTGGCAGGCACCGACATCGCGCAGTTCAGGGATTTCGCCGACGGAGATGACGGTGTCGCCTACGAGCGCCGCATCGCAGCCTTCGTCGGGGCGATCGCCGGCCTGTCGATG
>JBGSTN010000341.1:0-2962 GCA_041736455.1 Burkholderiaceae bacterium
CCGTGGTCTCGAACACCGCAACGGCCGCCGCCGCCACGAACAGCAGCCAGACGGAACCGGGCAGCACGTTGGCGCGCAGGCTGGCCAACGTCAGCACACCGAACGTGACGAATTCGCCCTGCGGCACGAAGATGACCCGCGTGACCGCGAACACCAGCACGATCGCCAGCCCGAGCAGGCAGTAGATGGCCCCGTTGACCAGGCCATCCTGCACAAGCCAGGCGACGATCTGGGCGTCCATGGACGAGAGAAGCTGGAGCGACTAGTCGGCGACGACTTCCCAATCGCCATTCTTCACGCGCACCATCACGGCACCGCGACCGTCCAGCCCGTAGTGATCGGTCGGCGAGTAGTTGTAGACACCGTTGGCGCCGGCGAGGCCACGCGTCGTTTCGATCGCTGCCAGCAGGGCCGCATGGAACTCGGGCGTGCCGGGCTGGGCCTTGGCCTTGGCGATCGGCAGCGCGTACTTCAGGATCTGCACGACATCGAACGCGTGCGCACCGAACACGACGCCGGCATCGGCGCCATACTTCGTCGTGAACGCGTTGTTGAACTCGATGACGAGATTCTTCGACGGATGGAACTCATGGAGTTGCCGCGGCAGCAGGACCGGGCCGATGGGCAGAATGGCCCCCTCTGCCGCTTTGCCGGCAATTCTCAGGAACTGCGCGGAGCCTGCCCCGTGCGACTGGTAGATCTGGCCCTTGTAGTTGCGCTCGGCCAGCGCCGTCTGGGGCAGCGCCGCGCCGGTACCCGAACCCGCGATGAAGATCGCATCGGGACGCGCGGCGATCAGTTTGAGCACCTGACCGGTCACGCTGGTGTCGGCGCGACCATACTTCTCTTCGGCCACGATCTTCACATCGGAGTTCTTGAAATTCTTGTTGAGCGCGGCGAGCCACTGCTCACCCCACGGATCCGAGAACCCGATGAATCCGATCCGCTTGAAGTCGTGCTCTTTCATGTGATACGCCACCGCGGCGGCCATCAGGTCGACGGATTGCGGGATACCGAACGAGAAGTCGGTCTTGCCGGGCGCCATCGGCATCGGCGCGAACGCGAAATGCGGTGTTCCCGACTCCTGCGCGATGCTCGCGACCGCCATGGCGGTCGGCGTGGTATTGGAACCGATCAGCAGATCGACCTTGTTCTCGGTGACGAACTTGCGCGCATTGCGACTCGCCAGCGAGGGATCGCCGCCATCGTCGAGGATCACAAGATTGATCTTCTCGCCGGCGATCTCGCTCGGCCAGAGCTCGAGTCCCTGGCGCATCGGTACGCCCAGTCCGGATGCCGGACCGGTGATGGTCAGGGTGGCGCCGACCGTGAGTTCTGCGTGCGCCGCCAGCGACAGGCCCATGCCTGCCACGGCAATCGACGCCACGATACCAAGCCGCTTGACCGTTGAGTTCAATTTCATTGTTCACTCCAGAAAAAGTTGTACTCGGAAACGTTCACAGAGATAGGGTAAGGCAACGCCGTGGAACGCCGGCACGATGCGTCGGACCTGTCCGGCCTGCCCAGCCGAGGCATGGCGACGACGGTCACGGTCGCGTCGTCCGGCGCCAACGCATGGGTAATCTGCCTCCATCATGAACACGCCGCTCGACGCGAACGTGTCGTCGGACCACCGGTCGACCTTGCCGGCGAGTCCTCCCAGCGGCTGATGATAAGGTGGTGGTACCGCATCGCCCAGCCGGTCCCGGTCCCGGCGCTTGCGTTCGATCAATGGAAAGGTCGGTACCCCGGGCCGTCGCCGGAATGCGTTGCTGGCGAGAGACTTCCACGCAACGACCGCCGGCAGCGAAGCGCAGGCCGTCGTTCGACGGTTCATCGTGCCGGGCGGCTACGTGCCGCGCATCGCGGAAGTACACGGGAAGCTGCGGGTCAACCGTCATGCCGATCTCGCTACCCAGCCAGAGACTGGCGGTCCTTCTGCGGTCATTCTGTCCCCGTGATATTGCGATAGGTTAATTGAAAATGGGAAACGCGAGCAAGGTCGGGTCGGATCCACGACGGGTGCAAAGCCGCGCGACACAGGTTCGATCGTTCACTGCATCCATTGCGGCAACCAGAGCGCGATACCGGGAAATGCGCAAAGCAACAACAGGCGCACGACATCGACCAGGATGAACGGCATCGTCCCTCGGTAGATCGTCGTGAGGGGGATGTCGCGGGCGATCGAACTGATCACGAACACGTTCATCCCGACCGGTGGGCAGATCATGCCGAAAGTGACTGCCATCACGATGATGACGCCGAACCAGATCGGATCGAAGCCGAGTTGCATCATCGCCGGGAAGACGATCGGAACCGTCAGCAGAATCATCGCCAACTCGTCCATGACCGCGCCGAGAATCAGGTATCCGACCATCACCAGCGCGAGCACGCCGTAGGCGCCGATGGGCAGCGTCGTCAGCCACTCGACCGCCTGCTGCGTGAACTGGGTGATGGTCAGGAAGTAGCCGAACAGGAATGCGCCGACGACGATCATCATGATCGCCGACGAAACCCGCAGCGCTTCGATCAACGCCATGCGGATCTTTCGCCAGCCGAGGCGGCGCCGCGCGAGACCGATCAGCAGAGTGCCCGAGGCGCCTATCCCGGCCGCTTCCTGCACGGTGAACAGTCCGCCATAGATGCCGCCCAGCACGCCTGCGAAGAGCAGCAGCACGGCCCACAGGCTGCGCACGCTGACCCACCGCTCCCGCCAGGTGTGGGTCTCGCCGATCGGCAGTCGCGCCGGATCGCGCCAACAGATGTATTGCACTGCGAGGAAATAGAACAGGACGCCCAGGCCGCCCGGCACGACGCCGGCCGCGAACAGCTGGCCGATGTCGACCTCGGTCATCACACCGTAGAGCACGAATATCGTCGAAGGCGGGATCATGATGCCCAGCGTGCCGCCGGCGGCGATCAGGCCGGCGGCGAAGCCACCGTCGTAGCCTGCGCGGCGCAT
>JBGSTN010000356.1:0-1518 GCA_041736455.1 Burkholderiaceae bacterium
GCGCGCGGCCATACCAGCGCAGGCGTTCGCGACAGATCAGCCGGCCAGTGCCCGGCACCTCGGGATCGGTCGCCAGGCAGAGGTCGACCGCACCATCGGCAAGGTGGCGGGCGACCTCGGATTCGCCAGCCAATGCCACCGAAAGCGTGACCTCCGGATGACTTCGCGCGAACCGGCCGATGGCCTCGGCCACGGCGAAACTGGTCCAGAGCGCCTCGGAGCAGGCGAAGCGGATCGAGCCGGTCAGCGCCGCATCATGCACACGGGCGGCGGCCACCGTATGCAGTTCGACGATTTCCTCGGCGAGCGGCAGCAGACGTTTGCCGGCAGGGGCGAGTTCGACCCGGCGTGTCGAGCGTTGCAGGAGCGGTTGACCGACCAGTTCTTCCAGGCGGGCGATCTGCGAACTGATCGTCGATTGCCGCGTGCCCAGCAACTGCGCCGCCTTGGAGAAACTGCGGTGGGTCGCCACCAATACGAAAGCCCGCAACGCCGATGGCGACGCGTCGAGCATCGTTCCTCCTGATGAATGCATTGTATTGAACGAAAGCCACGGCGAAAGACGTGAGGTGTCGAGTGTACCTAAACGCTTCCGCTTCGTGGGCCCCGGCGTGAGGCGAGGACGGGTAACCTCAGGCCGACGGGATGAAGTCCTCGTCGTCCTGGTGCTTGCGTTCGAACTTGATGAACTCGTAGTACCCGCACTTGTTGCCGTTCGGGTACTCGCGGCACACGGCCGGACGCGCCTTGTACACGGTGCAGCGTCGTTCGGTCGTGTCGAAGAATCGGCAGATGCTGCCGTAGATCTCGTCCTTCCGGTGACGCAGGATCCGTTCCTTCTTCGTGTACCAGCGAAAGAACTTCTTCTCCGCTTCCGCCACGGTCATGTCGAAGTGCTTGGCCAGTCGCTTCACGTCACTGTCCTTGGCCTCGATCCGGTCATAGGAACAGCAGTAGCCAGGGCACTTGCTGCAGTCGTACTTCACTTTGTTTTCGGCCATGGCGTTCCATCGGTTTCGAAGTCGGGGCTCGGTCGCAACGCAGTGTAGCCCGCCGAATGGTCAGCGCGGCCTCGTCGCGCTGCGCGCAAGAGACAGGTTTCGCGCGGCAAGCGTCGCAAATGCCTCGGGTTGCTTGCGGATCAGCCGACGTGTCTGGCGGCCCGGTGCCGATTGCGCCAGCAGATCTTCCTCGACAGGCAGTGCGGAGCCATCGATCTGATCGGCAATGATCTGGGCGGCGAGCGCTCCCCAAAGCAGGCCGCGCGATCCGAACGCACCGGCGAACCACAGCGCGGGCAACAGGGGAATCGCCAGGCGATCGTTGCGCAGCCAGGCGACGGGGTCGGCATAAAGGCTGGCCTCGTCGACCATCGGCCCGATCAGAGGAAGATGATCGCGCGTCGTGTGACGCAAGCCCACATGATTGCTCAGCACCTGGATCGATGCCGCCGAGTCGCCGCTCAGTTCGAGCCAACGAGCGACGTTCGTCCGCTCGTCGTTCGCGTCCGGTTCCAGG
>JBGSTN010000425.1:0-6356 GCA_041736455.1 Burkholderiaceae bacterium
CCGCTTGGCGAAGGTGATCGCGCGTGCTGCCTGCTCGGCGGGTTCCAGCCAGCGTGCATCGTGCCTGGCGAGCCAGTCCTCGGCGTTCTCGAGCATGAAGTAGCGGAATGCCTCGGCGGCGGGCGACAAGACCCGGTTCGACATCGTGACCGCATACCAGACCCGCATGATCGGCGTGCCGGTGACCGGAAGGATCCGCAGCAGTTTGTTGTCGAGTTCCAGACCGATCGTGTGCAACGAGATGAAGGCGATGCCGATCCCGGCGATGACGGCCTGCTTGATCGCTTCGTTGCTCGATATCTCGATGATCGTGCGCGGTGCGATGCGTTGTTCACGGATGAAGACGTCCAGCGTATCACGTGTACCGGAGGCCTGCTCCCGCGCAAGAAAATCAAGACCATTGAGACTGGTCGGCGCGATCACGCTCGCACTGCGCAGCGGGTGATCGTAGGCGGCAATGAATACGAACGGGTGCGCCGCGAACGGTTCGGCGCGGGCGGTGAAGTCGAGTGGCGGGCGTCCCATGATCGCCACGTCGATATCGTTGGACCCCAGGTAGGAGAACATCTGCGCCCTGTTCTGCGCCACCTGCAATCGCACGTCGATGCCACGATGCTCTTCACGGAATCGTCCGAGCAGTCGGGGCACGAAATACTTGGCGGTACTCACCATGCCGACCGTCAACTGACCGGTCTCGAGTCGTGACAGGCGAGCCATCGCGTCGCCCGCTTCCTTGAGCGTGCCGAGAATGCGCCGCGAATAGACGAGAAAATATTCGCCGGCAGTCGTCAGCGCCACCTGTCGGCCATTGCGCGTGAACAGCGGCAGTCCGACGGATGCTTCGAGTTCCTTGATCTGCATCGAGATGGCTGGTGCCGTCAGGTGCAGGCTCTCGGCCGCACGCACGAAACTCGACTCGTGGGCGACCGCCGCGAACACACGCAGTTGCCTGAGCGTGACCCGATTCATCGCACCGACCTTTCGCGACGCGTCGATCGGCGGCGCGACGGGCGCGATGAGTCGGTGTGTTCTTCCTGCCGCTGGACCGGTTGCACTGAACTGTCTCCTGATCGCTGACGAGGCGGTCGTTGGCCGACATGGGGACCCGTCGGGCGACCAGGCCATGATAAGAAATGCTTACTGGGGTGGCAAGGAAATCTGACTTTACCTTAATGGATGAGCCCTCTAGATTGTCCCTATCGGTCGCGCGCTTCCGTGCGAATCGACCAACATGAGGAGATGACCTTGAGTACCACTGCCGAACCGACCGTCGTGGCTGATGCCACCGATATCACCGCCGACAAGAAGAAGCGCTATGCCGCCGGCGTGCTCAAGTATCGCCAGATGGGCTACTGGCAACCCGATTACGTGCCGTCGGCAACGGATACCGTGTGTCTGTTTCGAATTACTCCGCAGGAAGGTGTGGATCCGGTCGAGGCCGCTGCCGCTGTCGCCGGCGAATCGAGCACGGCCACCTGGACGGTCGTGTGGACGGATCGACTGACCGCCTGCGACAGCTACCGGGCCAAGGCTTTCAAGGTCGAACCGGTTCCGGGTACACCTGGCCAGTATTTCGCCTGGGTTGCCTACGACATCATTCTGTTCGAAGAAGGCTCGATTGCCAACATGACCGCGAGCCTCATCGGCAATGTATTCAGTTTCAAGCCGCTGAAAGCCGCGCGACTGGAGGATATCCAGATACCGGTCGCGTATGTGAAGACCTTCAAAGGCCCTCCGACGGGTCTGGTTGTCGAGCGTGAACGTCTCGACAAGTTCGGTCGTCCTCTGCTCGGTGCGACAACCAAGCCCAAGCTCGGGCTGTCGGGCCGCAACTACGGCCGCGTGGTCTATGAAGGGCTCAAGGGCGGTCTGGATTTCATGAAGGATGACGAGAACATCAACTCGCAGCCGTTCATGCACTGGCGCGATCGTTTCCTGTACGTGATGGATGCCGTCAACAAGGCGAGCGCGGTCACCGGCGAGGTCAAGGGCAGCTATCTGAACGTGACGGCAGCGACGATGGAAGAGATGTACGAGCGTGCCGAGTTCGCCAAGTCGCTGGGCTCGGTGATCGTGATGATCGATCTGGTGATCGGCTACACGGCGATCCAGTCGATGAGCAACTGGGCGCGTCGCAACGACATGATCCTCCACCTGCACCGCGCCGGTCACGGCACCTACACGCGGCAGAAGAACCACGGCGTCAGCTTCCGGGTGATCGCCAAGTGGATGCGCCTGGCAGGCGTCGACCACATCCATGCGGGCACGGCGGTCGGCAAGCTCGAAGGCGATCCACCCACGGTGCAGGGCTACTACAACGTATGTCGAGACAGCTACACGAAGAAGGACCTTGAGCGCGGCGTCTACTTCGACCAGGACTGGGCCGACATCAAGAAGGTCATGCCGGTCGCGTCCGGCGGCATCCACGCCGGGCAGATGCATCAGCTGATCGACCTGTTCGGCGACGACGTGGTGCTGCAGTTCGGCGGCGGAACGATCGGTCACCCGTCCGGCATCCAGGCAGGCGCCGTGGCGAATCGTGTCGCGCTCGAAGCGATGGTCAAGGCTCGCAACGAAGGCAAGGACATCTGGAACGAAGGACCGGACATCCTGCGCAAAGCAGCCACTTTCTGCACACCGTTGAAGCAGGCGCTCGATACCTGGGGCGATATCACCTTCAACTACGCGCCGACCGACACCAGCGACTACGTCACCACCCCGGCAACATCCGTCTGAGACGAGGAGAATCCATCATGTTGAGCAACCCCACCGGTCGCATCACGCAAGGGCAATTCAGCTTCCTGCCCGACCTTACCGACGAGGAAATTTCTGCCCAGATCAAGTACGGACTCAACAAGGGCTACGCCTGGAGCGTCGAATACACCGACGATCCGCATCCGCGCAATACCTACTGGGACATGTTCGGCAACCCGATGTTCGACCTGCAGGATGCGGCGGGCGTGCTGATGGAACTGAATGCCTGCCGCAACACGTTCCCGAACCACTACATCCGGCTGATGGCATTCGATTCGACGCGCAATACCGAATCGATCGTGATGTCGTTCATCGTCAACCGGCCTGCCGACGAGCCCGGCTTCATGCTCGAACGCCAGGAAGTCGACGGGCGGTCGATCCGCTACACCACTCGTGGCTATGCGGCGCAGCAGCCCGAAGGGGAGCGGTACGGCACCACGAAGTAGAGACCGGTTCGACGGACGGAGCCGTCCGTCTCCACCCGATCATCGATCCGCGCCCCCTCCGGCGCAACCGAACAGCATTCAACCAGGACCTTCGCCATGAGCAGACCCGCCTATCAGATTCCCGGTGCGCGAGGAGGGGGGTCTGCAACCGAGCCGGAATCGGCAGTTCCTTCCGATGGGTCGCCGGGGCGGGCGGGCGGCACGGTGCCTGCGCCGGCAGTGGAAGCACCACGCACCGTCGCGCAGGTGCTGCAGCAGTCCCGCATCGAGTCGGTGCTGGAGGAACTGGATCGTGACCTGGTCGGACTGCAGCCGGTCAAGCAACGGATCCGGGACATTGCTGCACTCCTCGTCATCGACAAGTTGCGTGCCGGACATGGCCTTGCCTCCCAGGCCCCTTCGCTGCACATGAGCTTCACGGGCAACCCGGGGACGGGCAAGACCACCGTCGCCATGAGGATGGCGCAGATCCTGCATCGCCTGGGCTACGTGCGCGAAGGACATCTCGTGGCGGTGACCCGCGATGACCTTGTCGGGCAATACATCGGCCATACGGCGCCCAAGACGCGTGAAGTGCTGAAGAAGGCGATGGGCGGCGTGCTTTTCATCGACGAGGCGTACTACCTCTATCGGCCCGAAAATGAACGCGACTACGGACAGGAAGCGATCGAGATCCTGTTGCAGGTGATGGAGAACCAGCGCGACGATCTCGTCGTGATCCTGGCCGGCTACAAGGACCGGATGGACACGTTCTTCAAGTCCAATCCGGGCCTGAGTTCGCGGATCTCGCATCATCTGGAGTTTCCCGACTACTCGGTGGACGAATTGATCGTGATCGCCGACAAGATGCTCGCGATCGACAACTATCGTTTTGCCGACGACACGCGGCCCACCTTCCAGCGCTACCTCGAGCGCCGCGTCGCTCAGCCTCATTTCGCGAATGCGCGCAGTGTTCGCAATGCGCTCGAAAGAGCGCGCCTGCGGCAGGCGAGCCGGCTCTATTCGCAGCCGGATCGTGACCTCTCGGTCGAGGATCTCAGTACCCTGACTGCCGATGATTTCCTGGCAAGCAGGGTCTTCCAGCAGGGTGATTCCTGAGACATCGCTTTCCCGGGCGAGGAATCGCCGGCGGTCAGGTTAGCCCACGGAAGTGCTCGCGGATCTCGGCCGCGAGGTGATCGGGCTGCTCGAGCGCCGCGAAATGACCACCCTTCGGCGCAACCGTCCAGCGACGGACGTCGAAGACGCGTTCTGCGGCGACGCGGGGTGGACGCAGTATTTCTCGCGGGTATTCGCAATAGCCGGTGGGCACTTCGATGCGCCGAGCGTGCGGGATCGGCCACGCACTGTGCATGCGAGCGTAATAGGGCCAGAACGAGGCGCCGATGCAGTTCGTGAACCAGTACAACGAAATGTCGCCCAGCATCTCCTCGCGTGTCAGTGCATTCTCCGGGTGCCCGTCACAATCGGTCCAGGCGCGGAACTTCTCGACCAGCCAGGCGGCAAGACCCGCGGGTGAATCCGACAGCCCGAAGGCGAGCGTCTGGGGACGGGTACCCTGGATCCACTGGTAACCCGTCTCTTCACGCAGGAAGCGTTCGAGCTCGCCGAGATACCGTTTTTCATCAGGATCCTTCGAATCGAACATCGCGGCATCACGGCGCAGCGGCATCATGTTCAGATGGATGCCGGTAAGCGACGACGGATGTGTCGCTGCCAACCACGCGGTGACGAACGAGCCCCAGTCGCCGCCTTGCGCGCCGAAGCGAGCGTAACCAAGCCGTTCGGTCATCAATGTGTGGAAGATCTCACCGATCTGCGGCAACGACTGACGCGCCTGGCCTTCCCGAAACGACAGGGTATAGCCGGGCAACGAGGGTGCGACCACCGTGAAGGCGTCGGCCGGATTGCCGCCAAAGCGGGCAGGATCGGTCAGACGAGGTATCAGCTTCATGAATTCGAGGATCGAACCCGGCCAGCCGTGCGACAGGAGCAGCGGTCGCGGGGCCGGGCCGCGGCCTTCGACATGAAGGAAATGCACGTCGATGCCGGCGATCGTGGTCCGGAACTGGGCAAACGCGTTCAGGCCTGCTTCGGTCTCCCGCCAGTCATAGCCGGTACGCCACCAACTCACGAGTTCACGCAGGTAGGTCACGTCGGTGCCGTACGACCAGGGTGCATCGGGCGCCTGATCGGGCCAGCGCGTGAGATCGATCCGCTGATGAAGATCGTCGATGGCGCTCTGCGCCACGGCAAGCCGGAAAGGTGTGATTGTCATCGGTGTAACCTAGAAGTTCAGCGAATCGATAGACTCGAATCATTCATGGCGCTCGTGCCGTCACGCGCCGCCGCGACGCAGAGGAGACTTCATGACCCAACGGATCGTCATCGCCGGTATGTTGCACGAAACCAATACCTTTTCGCCGGTTCCCACGCCGCTGGCAGCGTTCTTCTCGCGGGCGCGTCCGCCTGCGGCGAGTGCGAACCCGCTGATCACGGGCGACGAAGCGCTTGCGCTCTACGAGCGGGTCAACGTCGGGTTCGGCGGCTTCCTCAAGGTCGCCAGGCAAGCCGGTGCCGAGGTGGTCGCACCGCTTTACGCGAACGCCGCGCCGAGCGCGCCGACTTCGGCCCGGGACTACGACACGATGGCCAACGCGATCCTCACCGCCGTGCGGGGAGGATGCGATGCGATCATGCTCGACCTGAACGGTGCCATGGTCGCCGAAGGCATCGATGATGGCGAGGCCGAACTGTTGCGTCGCATCCGTGCGATCGCGCCGGACGTTCCGATCGCCGTCGCACTCGATTTCCACGCCAACATCAGTGCCGACCTGGTCGGATATGCCGATGTCATCACGGGCTATCGGACCTACCCGCACGTCGACATGGCGTTGACCGGCGAACGGGCGGGGCGCACGCTGATGGCGATGCTGGCGGGCAAGGTGACACCGGTGATGACTTACGGCTGGCTGCCGATGCTCACGCACATGAACAGGCATTCGCCGCAGTTCCAGCCAATGAAAGACCTGATGAACCGCGCGATCGCCGCCGAGGCGGACGGCGAAGTACTGAACGCATCGATCTTCGGCGGCTTCCCGCTCGCCGACATCCCGTTCGCCGGCCTGAGCGTCATCGTCGTAGCCGATGCCGGGC
>JBGSTN010000439.1:0-1864 GCA_041736455.1 Burkholderiaceae bacterium
GCCGACGATGAGGCCGAGTCGTGTCTGCAAGCCCGGCGTGATGGCGCGCATCAGCCGGCCGCCGGCGGTGTTCGAATGGACCACGCCGCCCGAAAGGCTCACTCGCGGCCGACCGGTCTTGGCCTCTTCGCGCATGCTGCGGTACAACGAATCGGCCTGGGCACACTCGTCCGGACGAATGAATGTTCGTACCGACAGGTAACCGATGGGCTTGTCGGCACCCATCAGCGGCGTGACGTTTGCACGTACCCAGTAGTAGTCGCCCGACTTGCGGCGATTCTTCACGAGGCCGGTCCATGGCTCGCCTTTCTGAACGGTGTCCCAGAGGTCGCGGAAGGCCTCTTCGGGCATGTCCGGGTGACGGATCAGGTTGTGGGGCTGGCCGATCAGTTCTTCGCGGCTGAACCCGCTGACGTCGACGAACGCGGCATTCGCATAGAGGATGCGTCCTTTCAGATCGGTGGTGGTCACCAGGGTCTGGTCAGGTTGCAGCTTGTATTCGGACTGGTTGACAGGAAGATTTATGCGCACTTTCCGACCTTACAGGGTTGTCTTGCAAACCCGACTGGTACACGGCTCGATGTCCGCGGATCCCGATGGGCCAGACCTCGCCCGCGTTCGGAAGATGAAGAGACTGCAATTGCCGAATGCAACGTCGAATGCACCAGAGGAAGGATAGGATCAGTCAAGAATATTTGACGCGGGATAAACAAAGCGAACCCACATCTGATCCAGCGCCACTTGGCCGAAACGACGCTGAAGCAGCCGAATTGCGGCGAGAAGTCAGCGCGGCGCGGGTCGCACGACAGGGATCGGGGGCCGGCAGGCGCTTGGCAACGCAAGCAAACTGCATGTTCAACGGGTCGGCACGTACTCGGGATGTCGCGGGCCCTTGGGCAGACCCATGCGGTCCGACGTCAACATCATCCAGTTGACGCGTCGCGCGACCGGGCGCGACGCGTCGCTCGTGCTGCCGATCGCTTGCGAGATGACTGCGGAGATCACCATCTCGAGCAGTTTTCCCTGGCCACTACCGGATTCGTCCTGCATCGACTCCCTGCCGGACCAGATTTCGTCGCCGGTACGCGCATCGACGAGGCGTGCCTCGACGGTCACCTTGGCGACCGAGCTGACGATCCGGAACTGGCTGCCATAGTCGACGACCGTCGAATACAGCACGGCATCGGCCCCGGTCACCTCAGCCAGTTTCGCCAGCGGTACCTCGTGCATTTCGTTCGGGGTGGGCAGACCGTTGGCGCGAAGCAGTTCGTCGACGACCATCACCGGGAAGACGTAGTAGCCCTGCTCGGCCAGCGGCCGCGTCACGGTCGACAGATAGCCATAGATCGCGTCGACCTCCGGACTCTGGTTGATCGGCGGCAAGACGAGAATGGAGCGAGGCGACGATCGATGGAACGCCGACAGGTCGCGCGGCTCCGGTGCGACGCAGCCGGCCGACACACCCACCGCCATCAGTAATGCGAGCAGCAGTGATCGCCACGCGGACTTCCTGCGGGGCATCGATCCGTTGCGCCGCGTCGACCTCCGACGCAAGGTCAGCGGCAGGACTTCCCTGCCGACGTGTTTCACTTGGCGCCCTTCTTGCCGTCGAGGTTCTTGATCAGTGTATCGACGAATCTCGCGCTCTCAGGGTAGGCGGACTTCTCGAGTGCGAGCAACTCCCGGGCACGGTCGAACTGGCCGATCTGGTTGTTCAACGAGGCCATGTGCGCAAACCAGCCCGGAGGGACGCGTGAACCGGCCGCCTCGATTTCCGCCGCCTCGTCTGCGAGCCGGCGCAACTGCGCTTCGGGCCCCAGTTCGCCGGGCCTGGCCATCGACGTGTAGATCATTTCTTCGTAAC
>JBGSTN010000480.1:0-1855 GCA_041736455.1 Burkholderiaceae bacterium
TCCTGCGCTTCGTCGCTGGCGCGTACCGCGCCGATGCGCGCGGCGGTTTCCGCCACCAGCGAATCGTCGATCGCGCGACCCGATACGGCATGGATCAGCGACTTCGTCTGGTCGATGGCGCTCGGACCACCGGCCAGCAGATGCCCGAGCAGTGACTGCAGCGTCGCCTGCAGTTGCGTCGTCGGCACCGACTCGTGGATCAGGCCGATGCGATGGGCCAACGGTGCCTGGATCACTTCGGCCGTGAGCATCAGCCGGCGCGCCTGGCGTTCACCGATGGCGCGAATCACGTACGGGCTGATCATCGCCGGAATCAGCCCCAGCTTCACTTCACTGATACAGAAGCGCGTTTCATCGCTGGCAATCGCGACGTCGACGGAGCAGACGAGACCCATCGCCCCGGCGAACGCCGATCCGTGCACGCAGGCCACGGTGGGCTTGGGGCTTTCGTACAGACGACGCATCACCTTGGCGAGATTGGCGGAATCCTGGCGTGCCGCGTCGGCAGGCATGTCGCGCGCCGCTTTCATCCAGGTCAGATCGCCGCCGGCGCAGAACGCCTTGCCGCGGCCGGCAAGCACGATCACTCGCACGGTGTGGTCGGCGATGGCCTGCGTGATCGCCGCGTCGAGTTCGGCGATCATCTCGGCGTTCATCGCATTGCGCACGTCGGGGCGATTCAACCAGAGGGTTCGTACCCGGTCGACGGTTTCGATCTCGAGAGTCGTGAATGGGGTCGTCACTGTCGTGTTCCTGCCTGAAGAGGGTTCGATTCGAGCATGATCGACTTGCTGCGTCGAGCCGGGCCGCATGGTCCGTTCAGGTGGCCAGCGCGCGGGCGATCAGGATCCGCTGAATGTCGCTCGTGCCTTCGTAGATCTGGCAGACGCGCACGTCGCGGTAGATCCGCTCGACCGGGAAGTCGGCCACGTAGCCATAGCCGCCATGAATCTGGATGGCGTCCGAACAGACTCGCTCGGCCATTTCGGAGGCGAACAGCTTGCCCATTGCCGCTTCCTTGAGGCACGGTTGACCGGCATCCTTGAGACTGGCGGCGTGCATGACCAGGTGGCGCGCCGCTTCGATCTGCGTTGCCATGTCGGCGAGCCGGAACTGCACGGCCTGGTGTCGAAAGATCGGCGTACCGAAGGCGACCCGCTCGTGCGCGTATTGCAGCGCTGCTTCGAAGGCGGCACGCGCCATGCCGATCGATTGCGCCCCGATGCCGATACGGCCGCCTTCGAGACCCGACAGCGCGATCTTGAGGCCCTGGCCTTCATCACCCAGGCGGTTGGCCAGCGGCACGCGGCAGTTCTCGAAGCGGATCTGCGCGGTGTCGGAGGCATGCTGACCGAGCTTGCGTTCCAGTCCGGCGACTTCGTAGCCCGGCGTCGCGGTCGGGACGATGAATGCGGAAATGCCCTTCTTGCCCGCCTGGCGATCGGTCACCGCCATCACGATGGCGACGTCGGCGTGTTTGCCCGATGTGATGAACTGCTTGGTGCCGTTCAGCACGTAATGATCGCCGTCGCGTTCGGCGGTCGTCGTGAGCCCGTCGGCTTGCGATCCGACATGCGGTTCGGTGAGGCAGAACGCGCCGAGCATCGCACCGCTGGCCAGGGGCTGCAGCCACGTCGCCTGTTGCTCGGGCGTTGCCCACGCCATCAGGATCGAACAGACCGGACAGTTGTTGACCGAGATGATCGTGGACAGGGCGCCGTCGCCCGCGGCGATCTCCTCGATGATCAAGGCGAGGCTCTGATAATCGAGCCCGCTGCCGCCGAGTTCGGCCGGTACCGCGATGCCGAAGCAGCCCAGGCCGGCAAGGCCGCGCAGCGCCTCGTGCGGGAACTCG
>JBGSTN010000502.1:0-1873 GCA_041736455.1 Burkholderiaceae bacterium
GTGCCGCCGATCAGATAGCCCCAGCCGTCCTCGGTCAGCCGCTCGTGCGCGATCGCGACGAATTCCTGCAGCGCCACGAAACGCTCGCGCAGATCGGCCGCCGGCGCCGGACGATCCGGATGGATCACGCGGCTCGCCGCAAAGTCATCGGCACCCGTCGTCATTCACGCCTCCGCTCATCCGCATCCCCATCAATCCGTTCCCCGCCATCACCCCCTGTTCGACCAGCGTCGCTCGTTCTGCTCGGTCGGCCGGCCGAAGAACGGATACTGCGGATCATGATAGAACGGCGTCGACGCATGACCCGGCACGACCAGCGAATCGACGAACTCTTCATCCTCATCGCCCCAGTCGAATGCGAGCGCACCCTCGTAGCCTTCCCACTGCTCGAGCGTGCGCGGCCCGGCGATCACCGCACTGACGATCGGGTTCGCCAGCACCCAGGCCACCGCGAACTGCGCGAGGCTCACGCCGCGCTGTTCCGCGTGCCTGGCAAGGCGCTGCGCGACCACGAGCGACTCCTCGCGCCACTCGGTCTGCAAGATGCGCTTGTCGTTGCGCGCCACGCGACTGTCGGGCGCAGGCTGCGCACCCGGCTGATACTTGCCGGTCAGCACACCTCGCGCGATCGGGCTGTAAGGCACCACACCCATGCCGTAGTGCGCGCACGCCGGCAGGATCTCGACCTCGGGCATCCGGTTGAGCAGGTTGTAGTACGGCTGGCACACCAGGGGGCGCGCCATGTTGAGCCCATCGGCCACCCGGTTGACTTCGGCGATGCGCCAGCCCCGAAAGTTCGATATGCCCCAATAGCGGATCTTGCCCGCTCGCATCAGGTCATCCATCGCGCGCAGCGGCTCTTCCAGATCGTCTGCCTCGCGATCGAAATGCATGTAGAGAATGTCGATATGGTCGGTGCCCAGCCGCGCCAGACTCGCCTCGACCTCGCGCATCATCCAGGGGCGCGAATAACCGTGTTCGTTCGGGTTGGGAGACATCCGGTTGCCGAGCTTCGTCGCCAGCACCCACCAGTGACGATCGGCAGCGATGCACTGGCCGGTCACCTGCTCGGAGGCGCCTTTCGTGTAGACGTCGGCGGTATCGATGAAATTGACACCCTGGCCGCGCGCACTGGCAACGATCTCGGCGCTGGCGGCTGCATCGGTCTGGTCGCCGAACATCATCGTGCCCAGGCACAGCGGCGAGACCATCAGATTGCTGGTCCCCAGGCGAACGTATTGCATGTCGGTCATCGTCGTCTCCGGAATCGATTTGGTGGGGGGATTCTACGCGGGGGGTCGCGATGGCGTCGCAGCACCCGATGCAGCAGCATTCGCGTCATGAGCGACCGATGCGGAACCAGTGGATGCCGGTTCGATAGCTGGGTGAACGATGACCACCGGCTCTCGCTGCAACCGATCCCGCTGCCACAGCACCGGAAACCACCTCATCCACAGCAATGCCACCGCCATCGTGCCGAACCCGCCCACCACGGTCGCCGGCACGACGCCCCACCAGGCCGCGGTCAGGCCCGACTCGAACTCACCAAGCCGGTTGGACGCCCCGATGAACACCGAGTTGACCGATGCCACGCGCCCCCGCATGGCGTCCGGCGTGTCGAGCTGAATGATGCTCTGCCGGATGATCACGTTGACCATGTCGAACGCGCCCAGCGAAACCAGCGCCGCCATCGACAGCGCGAAACTGCGCGACAGCCCGAATACGATCGTCGACACGCCGAATCCGAAAGCCGCCACGAACATCCAGCGGCCCACCCGGCGCCGGATCGGCCACACCGTGAACAGACCTGCCACCAGGATCGCCCCGATTCCCGGCGCCGCCCGCAACAGCCCCAACCCCCACGGGCCCACGT
>JBGSTN010000541.1:0-11608 GCA_041736455.1 Burkholderiaceae bacterium
AAGCGCAAGCAGCACCCTGGCGAAGATGGCCAAGTTGGGAGTTCGAGACTACCTCATCAAGCCATTCAAAGAGGAGGTTCTCATTGAGCGCCTTGGTCGGATTGTGCCCCTGAAGCAACGCCTGGGGCCAATTGGGCCCCTGACTTCGAAGACCGAAACGGCGCCGAGCGCACCAGTGGCGGCTGCGCGATGCGCACCCACCAGATCAGCGCCACCGGCGCGATGGCCCACACTGTAACCTGCCACGCGAGTGACCACGAAATCAGCTCGCGACTTTCACGCAGGTCCGTGCGCAGCACGTTGCGCAGCATCGAGGGATCGAGCAGCACGTTGTACGTGCGCATGTAGAACACGGCGAACGATGTCGCGATGATGATCAGCGTCAGCCACGCCTTCACCGTCCAGCGGGTGCTCGGCACGACCAGCAGCACGAAGGTCAGCGCCGTCAGTGCAATGCAGCAGCAGGCGATGAACAGCCAGGTCGAGGCATCGCCCGGATCACGCTGCGCTGTGACGGCCGCCCACCAGCTGCCGTTGCCGACCGCGATGCAGTACAGCGCGACGAGTCCGGCCAGCGATTCCACACGCATTGTCGGGCGCGCAAGACTCAGCATGGCAATCTCAGAAGCTCTTCTTGGTTTCGATCAGGAACTGCAGGTTTTTGATCGAGGCGTCGCCATCGAGCGGCACGGCCAGATCGATGTGCACGACGTTGCCGAGCGCGGAGCGGCTGTTGCCGAGTCGCAGGCCGACGCCCACGTCCTTCAGCAGGCCGCGTGACGGTGTACCCAGCGGATCGCGGCCCCAGGTTTCGCCGACATCGAAGAACGCGGCGCCACCCACGTTGAAGAGCCGAAACGGATACCAGTTGCTGAAGAACCGCTGTTCGGCAGTGAACAGCCAGCGGCCGGTACCCGCCTGGTAGCGCAGCGGGTAGCCGCGCAGCCCCGTATCGCCACCGAGCAGAACCTGCTGGTCGAGATCCAGGTTCGAGCCGGCGAGGCTCGAGAGGCCCATGAACAGCACTCGCCTCGGCGACTGCCGAAAGTAGTAGCGCGCTTCAGCATTGAGCAGGCCGCCGACCAGCGCACCTCCCTCGACTCGCCCGGAAGTTGCGGCTTCGAACTGCAGGGTCTGGCGCGCAGACAGCTCCACGGCCCGAGCGACGGATGCACTCAGCATCGTTGCATCGGTATCGGAGCCGAGACTCCCGGCTGCAAATCCGAGTTGCACGCGGGCTCGCCATCCAAGCGTCACGTCTTCGGTGCGTCCGATCTGGTCGCGATTGCGGTCTTCGCGGAACTCGTCCTGCAGCCACTCCATCGCAACCCACGGATATGCAAGACCTCGGTCGGTCGGCAGCAGGCGGGTAGGGAGCGATCCACTGAGCGCATCGAATCTGCTCTCGTCCAGGGTGACGCCGAGCTTGTAGCGCGTGGTCCAGCCGTCGCGCAGCCCGGCTGATCGGCCGATGTATGCGTTGAGCAGTCTCGCGCGGGTGTCGTATTGATCGATGATGTCGCCGAGGTCGTAGCGGGAATTGGTTCGCTCGTCATCGCGGAAAGACATGCCGGCCGCCCAGCGCGAATCGAGCGAGTAGAACGGGCGCTCCAGTTTCAGTTCTCCAACCTGGCCATCGCTGTTGTCAGCGAACTGCGCGTCCAGACTCCACCAGGATCGGCCCAGCTGCCGATCGCGAAAAATCACGAGCTTCGAATCCCGATCGACGCCTGATTTCGCGCCGACGGCGATCTGGATCCCCGTGCCGAGCAGATTCAGCTCTTCGAGTTCAAATCCCGACGTGCTGCGCCCGCCCTGGCGGCCGAAGGACACGCCGGGGTTGAACGTCCAGACGTCTTCGGTAATGACGTCGATATCGACGACGCCATCGCGCAGGGACACGGGCACCACCATGGCGTCGCGCAGATAGCGGGTGGTACGCAGCAGACGTTCCGACTCCTGCAGCAACCGCCCGGCGTAGAGGTCGCCGGAGCGGAACAAAAGCTGGTTCGAAATCGTCGCTTCGCGAGTCTCGAAGTGCAGGCGGTTACCGAGCCGAAACAACGGCGTGTTCTCGTCGGGTCGGCTGAGATCGAAAAGGTCACGGCGTCGAATCCGGACATTCCCAACGCGTGCGCCAACAGCCTCGAGTTCCGCGTCGGAAAGCAGCCCCGCGGAGCGTTCGATCGGCGTTGCTTCCGTTCTGGCCTGCGAGCTGGGCAGTAGAGGCTCGTCTGCCATTGCGGGTCGCACGACGGCGCAGGCCCCGGCCCAAAGCACGAACGCCAGCAAAGTGCGCATCGATCGCCGGTCGGTCATGCGGGTAGGACGGTCCACGCCGCGTGAATCAATCGCGGCGGATGTTTATCGCACGACGGGACCTATCGCACTGTGGGCTGGCGCACCGTCGGCTATCGAACCAGGGGCTTGTAACGGATGCGATGCGGCTGGGCCGCGTCCTCGCCCTTGCGGCGCTTGAAGTCCGCGGTGTATTCCTCGTAATTGCCCTCGAACCAGACCACTTCGGAGTTGCCCTCGAAGGCGAGGATGTGGGTGGCGATGCGATCCAGGAACCAGCGATCGTGCGAGATCACGACGGCGCAACCCGGATAAGCCAGCAGACCCTCTTCGAGCGCGCGCAGCGTTTCGATGTCCAGATCGTTGGTGGGCTCGTCCAGCAGCAAGACGTTGCCGCCGGACTTGAGCACCTTGGCCAGGTGCACTCGATTGCGTTCACCGCCCGACAGCTCGCCGATCATTTGCTGCTGCTGCGCGCCCTTGAAGTTGAAGCGCCCGACATAGCCGCGCGATGGCGTCTCATAGTTGCCGACCTTGATCACGTCCAGTCCGCCGGAAATCTCCTGCCACACCGAATTCTTGTCGTTCAGCGCCTGGCGTGATTGATCGACATACGCAAGCTTGACGGTGGGCCCCATGCGTATTTCGCCGCCATCCGGTTGGTCCACGCCGGTGAGCATGCGGAACAGCGTCGTCTTGCCGGCGCCGTTCGGGCCGATGATGCCGACGATGCCGCCGGGCGGCAGCGAAAAATTCAGGTTGTCGATCAGCAGCCGATCGCCGAATCCCTTGCGCAGATTCTTGACCTCGACCACCAGATCGCCAAGCCGTTCGCCCGGCGGGATATATATCTCGTTGGTTTCGTTGCGCTCCTGGAATTCGCGCGACGAGAGCTCCTCGAAGCGCGCGAGGCGGGCCTTGCTCTTGGCCTGGCGGGCTTTCGGATTCTGCCGGACCCACTCGAGTTCCTTCTCGAGTGTCTTGCGCAGCGTGTTCTGTTCGCGCTCCTCCTGAGCGAGCCGCTTCTCCTTCTGTTCGAGCCAGGAGGAATAGTTGCCGTGCCAGGGAATGCCATGGCCGCGGTCGAGCTCGAGGATCCACTCAGCGACGTTGTCGAGGAAGTAGCGATCGTGGGTCACGGCGATGACGGTGCTCGGGTACTCGTCGAGATACCGCTCGAGCCACGCGATCGACTCCGCGTCGAGGTGGTTGGTGGGCTCGTCGAGCAGCAGCATGTCGGGCGCCGACAGAAGCAGGCGACACAGCGCGACGCGACGTTTCTCGCCACCGGACAGCGGCTCGATCTTCGAGTCCCAGGGTGGCAGGCGCAGCGCATCAGCCGCAATTTCGAGTTTGCGCTCGAGTTCCCAGCCGCCGGCCGCGTCGATGGCATCCTGCAGCGTGGCCTGCTCTTCGAGCAGCTTGTTCATTTCATCGTCCGACATCGGCTCGGCGAACTGTTCACTGATCTGATTGAAGCGCTCGACTTTGGCGAACATGCCGCCGACGCCGAGGATCACTTCCTCGCGCACGGTCTTTTTCGGATCGAGTTCCGGCTCCTGCGGCAGGTAACCGACCTTGATGCCGGCCTGCGGCCGCGCTTCGCCCTCGATATTGGTGTCCGTGCCCGCCATGATTCGCAGCAGCGTCGATTTTCCCGAGCCGTTCAGACCGAGCACGCCGATCTTGGCGCCGGGAAAGAACGACAGGCTGATGTCGCGCAGGATGTGCCGCTTCGGCGGTACGATCTTGCCGACGCGATTCATGGTGTAGATGTACTGGGCCACGGAGATCTTCCTGAGTTGGCGCCAACCGTCGGCAGACCGACAGGTCGAGGAAAGGGGCCGGGGGCGCGGCACGTGATTATACGGGGCGTTCTGTTTCGGGGCGGATTGTGCTGCGCGGCGATCCGCCCGACCGATCCCTGCTAGGCTTCAAGTGGCTCGATCGGCGGACAAATTGCGGGGCTACCATGGAACGCAGGGATTTTTTCTCGTTGCTCGCAGGCGGCACCGCATTGGGCACCCTGGGTGCCGCGGCCGCTGGCGCTCCGGAAGCGCTGGCCAACTGGGGCATGCTGGCGCCAGGTGTCGCGCCACCGAAGGACTTCGACGGCCGGCTACTGGTCAACAAGCCGTGGGCGTACGAGGTGATGGAGCGCGAGAACCTCGACGGCGTCGTGGTGCTCAATCCCGTCAACGTGTTCTACCTCTCCAATTACCTCGGCTACGAGGCACAGAAGCTTCGCGCGATCCCGAGCTTCGCCGTCATGTCTCGCGACCCCGCAACTCCGCTGTTTCTCGTGGCGGGTGGCAGCGATCTGATGTTCCTGGCCAATGGTGACCGCGAATATCCCGAAGTCGTGCCGTACAGCTTCCCGGTAGACCTCGACAAGTATCTCGAAGCCGGTGATTGGACTGTCGAACCGCAAGCCGCGCCGGTCGGCGCCTGGCGGGCGCATGACACGACGTTGCACCCTCGAGAGCAGAACTGGCGGTCATTTGGAGGACGCGCGAATCAACGCCGCGCGGCAACGCCAGAGTGGGCCCTGGTGCGAGCGATCGGACTGGCGGGCCTGGGCGCCGGCCGAGTCGCCGTCGACGACTGGCGAATTGCGGAGATTCTCAACTCGCTCGGGCGCAAGGCCATCACCTGTGTGCCGGGCGACAACGTCCTGCGCAAGATGCGCATGATCAAGTCCGAGGTCGAACTGGGCCACATGCGTCGAATTGCGCAGATCAATCAAGACGCATGCATGGCGATGTTGCGGCAGATTGGTCGCGGCTCCACCAAGGATCAGATCGAGCAGACTTTCATGGTCGAGGCCGCAAAGCGCGGTGCCAAGGCGGTCTGGATCGCTTCAGGCACCATTGGCGGACTCACTCGCGGCGAGGTCGTGGAAGGCGAGCCGATGATGTTCGATGCGGTATCGCAGCGTAACTTCTATCACGGCGATTTCGGCCGAACCGTCGTGCTCGGAGAACCTTCACGCGAGATCCAGGCATGCATGGCATCGCTGCGGGTCGGCACAGAAACGGTGTTGGAGCGCGGGCGGCCTGGGATGAAATATTCCGAGCTGCGGCGGCTCGTCGGTGACGCGATGACCAAGGCTTATACGGGCGGCCTGACGATCCGGTTCGGGGTCGGGCCGCATTCCGTCGGCCTGCAGCACACTGATCAGCCGTATCGCGACGGAGTGCCGTTCGTGGTGGGCGAGGATCTGACGCTCACGGAAAACATGACGCTGACGTTGGACCTGCCCACCTCCCTGCTCGGATGGGGCGCGATTCACTGCGAGGATTTGCTGGTCGTCACGAAAACGGGACTCGAACCGCTGGCGAAGGCCGACGGTCCGCTGATCGTGCTCTGATGTCGGGCCGGTGCTAGTCTGCCGTCATGACTGTCCCGGTGCTCGTGGTTGCAGGTGAACGCCTCGCCCGGTATGGCTTTGGCGATGCACACCCGTTCGGACCGGATCGGCACGCCGCTTTCTATCGCGAGTTCGAGGCCCGCGGTCTCGATGCCCGGGTCCGTGTCGAAGAGACCCGTGCCGCGAGCAGCGAAGAGCTGCGCTCGTTTCACACCGCTGAGTACGTCGCGTTCGTGCAGCAGCGTTCGGCGAGCGGCCAGGGTTATCTCGATGGTGGTGATACGCCGGCGTGCCGCGGCATCTTCGAGGCGGCCAGCGATGTCGTCGGCGCCACGCTGCTTGCGACGGAGGCCCTGATGGACCAGCGTGCACGCAGGGCATTCGTTCCGATCGCGGGGCTGCACCATGCGAGTCGCGGCGGCGCAGCGGGGTTCTGCGTCTTCAACGACGCGGGCGTTGCCATCGAGTTGCTGCGCTCGCGTTTCGGCCTGAGCCGCATCGCGTACGTCGATATCGATGCGCACCATGGCGATGGCGTGTATTACGCTTTCGAATCCGATCCCGACCTGATCTTCGCG
The DNA here is from genome assembly GCA_041736455.1 of Burkholderiaceae bacterium. GTDB lineage: Bacteria > Pseudomonadota > Gammaproteobacteria > Burkholderiales > Burkholderiaceae_E > JAUIAI01. Next base: position 6,247 of record JBGSTN010000541.1, read on the forward strand.
GATATCCACGAGGACGGCCGACACCTGTATCCGGGCACCGGCGGCGAACATGAGACCGGCCTTGGCGCCGCCGCCGGCACGAAGCTGAACATTCCGCTGCCACCTGGCGCCAACGATGACGAATTCCGCCGCCACTGGCCCCGGGTGGTGGCGCATCTCGAGAGGTTCGCTCCCGAGTTCATCATTCTGCAGTGCGGCGCGGACAGTCTGGGTGGCGATCCGATCACCCACCTGAATTTCACGGCGGCGGCGCATGCTCAGGCGGCTCTCGAGCTCACGGCCCTGGCGGAGCGGCTCGGTCACGGCAGGATGCTGGCTCTCGGGGGCGGGGGGTACCACCGACCGAACCTCGCGGCGGCCTGGAATGGCGTCGTCGAAGCACTCATCAGCGCCCCCAGCTCCTGAATTTCACGGAATCCTGCGCCTGCGGCCTACGTCCGGGGCCGCGTGAGCCGCTTCGGGTACAATTGGCGGCTTCCCTCTCCGATTCCCCCGAGGTTTAGCCGATGTTCCGGACCAGCATGGTCATTGATGGATTCGATCCCGAACTCGCCGCTTCAATCAGCGCCGAGCGCCAGCGCCAGGAAGACCACATCGAGCTGATCGCGTCGGAGAACTACGCCAGTCCGCGTGTGCTCGAGGCGCAAGGTTCCGTCCTGACCAACAAGTACGCCGAAGGCTATCCGGGCAAGCGTTACTACGGCGGCTGCGAACACGTCGACACCGTCGAGAAGCTGGCGCGCGATCGCGCCAAGCAACTCTTCTCGGCCAAATTCGCCAACGTCCAGCCGCACAGCGGTACGCAAGCGACGTTGTCGGCCTTGATGGCTTTGACCGAACCCGGCGATTCCGTGCTGGCCATGTCGCTCAACCACGGCGGCCATCTCAGCCACGGGCATCCCAAGAACGCGTCCGGCATCTTCTGGCACTTCGAGCATTACGGTGTGCGCAAGGACAACGAGTTGGTCGACTACGACTCGCTGGCCGAGATGGCGTTCGGTCTGGGTCCCAAGGTGATCATCGCAGGTGGTTCGGCCTATCCGCGCACGCTCGACTTCGGGATCTTCGCCGAGATCGCCAAAGAGGTCGGCGCACAACTCTTGGTCGACATGGCGCACATCTCCGGACTGGTGGCGGCCGGATTGCATCCATCACCGCTGCCGCTCTCGGCGGTCGTGGCCAGCAGCACCCACAAGACCTTGCGCGGGCCGCGCGGTGGCTTCATCGTCACCAACGATCGCGATGTCTACAAGTCGGTCAACAGCGCGGTCTTCCCCGGCAGTCAAGGCGGACCTTTGATGCACGTGATCGCGGCCAAGGCGATCGCTTTCGGGGAAGCGCTCGATCCCAGCTTCCGCGTCTATGCGCAGCGCGTGATTGCGAACGCCAAGGCGCTCGCCGAAGGCCTTGCAGCGCGCGGACTGCGCATCGTCTCGGGCGGTACGGACAACCACTTGATGCTGGTCGACGTGACCACCAAGGGCTTGACCGGCGCCGAGGCCGAGACCGCTCTGCACGCGGTCGATCTGACCTGCAACAAGAACTTGATTCCGTTCGACTTCGAATCGCCGGCTCGCACTTCGGGCATCCGGCTCGGGACGGCGGCGGTGACTTCGCGCGGGCTGGAGGTCGAGCACATGGGCTATCTCGCCGATTGGATCGCTGACGTGCTCGAGGCGCCGACTTCCGAGCAGGTCCGCGCGCGCGTGCGCGGACAGGTTAAAGAGCTGTGCGAGAGCCAGCCGATCTACAGCGCAGGGGCTTGGGACCGCAATCGCGGCCGCTAGAGCGTCAAGAAGCGCCAAAGAATCTGCGGCTATCGGCCTGATCCAGAGCGGCCGGGTCGGGGTTCCCCGCAGACCGACCGCCTCGCGACGCCCGGCGCGGCTAAACTGGAGCGGGGGCTCGCTGGCCCTGATCCCTACGTGAGGGTCAGGTCATAGACCTCGACCCACCTCCGGTAGAAACTCCCGCGCCCGTTCCAGTCGGTTCCGAACGCCCATGAAGGTCACCATCGTTTTCCCGGCCAACCGCGCCATTCCCAGCGGACCCTACAGCGGTCTGCCGCTGCTGGCCGGCTGCTTGGGCGCTGCCGGACACCAGGTCGACCTGGTCGACGCCAACCTGGAAGTGTTCGAGCGCATGATCCGGCGCGAGTACGTCGAGCGCTGCCGCGACTACTTCGATGCCAACTGGGCGCGTCTGAAGTCCAAGTCAAAGCTGACCGCCGGTGAAGCGCGTGAGCTGCAAGGCATGGCGACGATCGGCGTGGTGCCTTTCGATCATCTCTTGCATGCCCAGCGTGCCGGCGAGGTGCTGCGCGACCTGGACCTGTTCCTGGACGTCGATCGTTGCTTGTGGGCCTACGACGTGCTGGCCAACTACTTGCGGCTGGTCAACTCGCAGACCCCGGTCTTCCAGCCGCTGTCGCCGAACTACAACGACGATCTGTACGGCTACCTGAAGAGCGGCGCCACGACACCGGTCAGCCAGATCCAGGAAGCCGAGGTCATCGACTTGATCCTGGCCCAAGACCCCGAGCTGGTCGCGCTCTCGATCCCGTTCAACGAGCAAACGCTCGAAGCGATGACGCTCCTGGCGCAGATCAAGCGGCGCGCGCCGCACGTCAAGACGATCGTCGGCGGTTCGATCGTTTCGTCGTTCCACAAGATCCTGTGCACCGATCCGCGCTTTTACGAGTACGCGGACTTCGCCATGATCGGCGAGAGCGACGAGAGCTTCCCCGAATTCGTCACCGGGCTCGAGCGCGGCGACTTCAGCTCGGTCGTGAACCTCTACCACCGCGACGCGCAAGGCACGATCGTGGAGCCGCGCGGGCGTTCGATGCCGAATCTGAACGCGATCCCCAAGCCGGACTTCTCGCGCGTGCCGGTTTCGCGCTACTTCCTGCCGCGGCCGGTGATCAACTACCAGACTTCGCGCGGTTGCTACTACGGCAAGTGCACTTTCTGTTCGGACGACCTCAAGGCCAGCTTCCGCTTCCGCAAAGCCGACTTGGTGATCGGAGACATCGAGCACATCCGCGAGCAAACCGGCGTCCGGCACCTGATGTTCTGGGATCCGCTCACGCCGCCGCGCTTGATGCGCGACATCGCCAAGTGGAACAGCCAACAGCCCGAAGATCAGCGCTTTTACTGGGGCGCCGAGACCAAGTTCGAGAAGCTCTTCACCAAGCCCGAATTCACCGACCTGCTCTATCAAGGCGGTGCGCGCTGGCTGACCTTCGGCTTCGAATCGGGCAGCCAACGCGTGCTCGACCTGATGGTCAAGGGCAACGACCTCCAGCAACTGCCCGCCATGTTGCACGCCATGCGCGATTCGGGCATCAAGGTCAGCGTTTCCTGGTTCATCGGCTTCCCCGGCGCCACCGAAGCCGAGGACATCCAGAGCTACCGATACCTGGACGAACACCGCGATTCGGTGCTCTTGTCGGCCTACATCGGCAAGTTCGCGCTGTCCCCCGACGACGACATCATGCGCTCGGGTGGCGACATGTACGACATCGACCTGTTCCAAGAGCCCGATGGCCGTTGGGACTTCCGTCACCGGGATGGTCGCAATCACTATGATCGCGAGGAGCTCGACGCGGCCATGCTCTCGCGCGGTGACGCGGAATCGGTGGCGCGCATGCACTTCTATGTCTACCTGACCGAGAAACCCGAGCTGGCGCCCAAGCTCTCGAACTTCGAACGCGGCGGCATCCTGCCCGAGAGCTGGAACGACCTCGCCGGCACGCGTCCGGTGCTGCCCAGCTCCAACCACTTGCGCAGCTACGACTTCGACATCTTCACCGCCCCGCAAGCACAGGGTCTGTCCGAGACCGAAGCGCGGCCGCTGCCGAACAAGCCCTGTCACGCGCTGCTGGTGACGCAGACGCAAGTCGTCTACTCCTTGTCGGAAGCCGAACGTCAAATGGTGCTGTACGCCGACGGCACTCGCACCGTCGAGCAAATCCTCGACGCATTGCCCGGTGACCGCGCGCAACTGCAAAAACGTCTGTTCGGTTTCGTGCGCCGCGGCGTGCTGGTCGTGCCGCTGCCGCAGCTGCAAATGGCCAACGCTTAGTCCGGACCCCGCTCTTTCAGTCGTCCAGTCGCGGACGATTCAGTCGCGGATGGTAGGGCGGTTCGAGCACCGCCCGCTCACGGTCGGTCGCGCCCTCCGGGACCGCGGGCGCCGGCACGTAGGCCATCGTGGCGCGGTTGTAGCGCGTCAACAGACAACGGCGCGGTCGTTCCGCGCGCCAAGGCAGCGCGCCGTGGGTCAGGGCTTCGGTGAAGATCACCGCCGAACCGGCCGGCAGCACCAACTGGCGGATCTGTTCGCGGTGGTGTTCGAGCAGCATCAACTCGCGCGGCGGATCGAAGTTGGATTTGTGGCTGCCGGGCACGACCACCAAACCGCCGTCGCCGGCGCGGACTTCCTCCAGTTGCAGCTCGACGACGCACAGTCCGCAATACATGCGTCCGTTCTTGTGGTGGTAGAACTCGGCCGGATCGAAGCTCGAGCCGGGCGGACCGTGCAGGTGGAAGCCTTCGCAACCCTGCTCCATGACGAACAATTGCATCGGGTGGTCGACGCGAAAGCCCGGCCCCAAGAGTTCGTTCAAGTAGGGCACCAGCTTGGGAAGGCTCAGCAAGCTGCGAAACAAAGCGCCGTCCGGCTCCGCCCACTGGTGCATGTCATCGGCTTCTTTGCGCACCGAACTGCCCAACAGCGCCGCAGCGCCGTAAGCCAACGACGATTCGCGTGGTCCGATCGCCTCGGGGTGGCGCTCGATCGCGGCGCGGATCGCTGCCAGTCGTTGCTGGTCGAGGACGTCCTCGACGATCAAATAGCCGTTGAGATCGAAGAGGTATTTTTCGACTGCTTGCATGGGTCGACCAGGCCCAAAGCGCCTGGTTGGATCAGCGTAGCGCGCGAGTCGAGCAGCGCATGAACTCTTGGCTTTCCCGCGCGCTACGCGGAGCGCGCGGCCGGCAGCAGCTTCAGCAGCAAAGCGGTCACGGCGCAACCCAGCGCCGCCACCCACGCGCTCGCGATCCAACCGTAGCGAGCCGCCGCGAATCCGCTGACCAAGTACACCAGCGGACCAGTGGCCAAGATCGCCAAGCGCGCGAGCGACAGGACCGTCGCGCGTGCAGTTCCGCTTTGCTCGTGTTGCAAGACGGTCATCACACGCACCTCGGCAATGCCGTTCAAGGCAAAGTACAGCGCGCAGGCGAGGATCAAGACTGTGGAGGATGCAGCCAGCCGCCCAGCGATCGGGGCGCTTGCACCAGCGCTCCAAGCAGCGCTCGCGACGCATCCAGCGACCAGCACCAACCCGGCAGCCAGCAGC
>JBGSTN010000592.1:0-1547 GCA_041736455.1 Burkholderiaceae bacterium
GGCGGCAGCGCCGGCGACGTGCGGTGTGGCGAAGCTCGTGCCCTTGGCCCCGCCATAGAGACTCGCCCACGGCATCGTGAACTCGCGATTCGCAACGATCACTGCATTGTCCGTCGGGCAGGCGGAATTCGCGGCACAACCACCACCTGGCGCTGCAATGGAAGTACCGAATCCGACATTCGAATAGTCGGCCCGCTTGCCGTCGCGCGTGGCAGCACTGACGGCAATGACGCCGGTACAGGAAGCTGGAATCGATATGGTGTCCAGGCTTTCGTTCCCGGTTGCAACGACGATGATCGCACCGGTGGCAAGCACCTCGTTCACCACCTGCTGCATGACCGGTTCGCAGACACTGTCGCCGCCGCTTGAGCCCAGGCTCAGGTTGAGAATGCGGGCCGGGTCCGGATTGGCAGGCAGGCCGGTCACCTGGATACCGACGGCCCAGCGCATTGCATCGATCAGATCGACGACGGTCCCGCCGTAGCAGGCACTCAGTACACGAATGGGTACGATCGTCGCTTCGGGTGCCACGCCGGCAATGCCCAGACCGTTGTTCATGCGCGCGGCGATGACGCTCGCGACCATCAGGCCATGAGGCGTGCGACGGCCGACGACCGGGCAACTGATATCGTCGTCCGGATTCGCATCGCGCCCGTCGCCGTCGCCCGACAGCTCGGGGTTCGAGATCATGTCGTACCCGCCGACCCAGACCCCGCCGAGATCTTCATGTGTCATGCGACCCGTATCGAGCACGGCAATCCTGATACCGCTGCCGCGCGACTGGGACCAGGCCGGTTCCGCGCGCGACGAGCCGGTATCGGGAACGTTGCCCGGGTTGTCCCACAGGTTCCATAGATACGCGCCGTAGTCGTCATTGGTCACGATGCGGTCGACCCGCAACGCCTGATCGAGCAGCACACCGAGCACATCCGGATCGCGTTCGATCCGTGCCGCCTGGATGCGTGCCTGGGCGATCGTCAGCGGCGCCGGAAGGTCCAGCACCACCGATTCGTTGAATTTCGATGGACGACCATTAGTGGCGCCGGCGGGGGGACGCAGCGGTTCGCTCGATGCCGCGGCCGTCATGTTCCGACCCGTCAGCAACGAGCCCTTCGTCAAGCGCGCGTTCGCCGATTTGTAGTAGACGATCAGTCGGGTGACGGATGGCGAACCAGCATACGGCGCGGCAGCACCGGACGCCATCGGCAACCCGATGCACGACAGGCACAGCAAGGCGGAAATACCGAACTGGCGGGCACGCAGCAATCCGTGCCAGATGACTGAAAGATCCATGTCCCACCCGATCCGGTTGACGAATGAACCCGGCCGATCGCGATGGACCGGCCTGTTCGTTTCGGCAATCTTGGGGCTTGCGGGGCTTGCGGATGGCTCGAAAAGGCGCCTGGGCGATGCCCGCCAGATCGGACCGGCCGACGGTCGGCCTGTCCGGTCATGTCATCGGAGGTTTCCGCCCGTCAGTCGCTCAGTGTCCGGCGAACGGCGTCGCGCCAACCGGCCAGGAGAAGCTGGCGCTGCGCGACGGGCAT
>JBGSTN010000613.1:0-4105 GCA_041736455.1 Burkholderiaceae bacterium
GACCGAGCGGCAGGTGTCGCGCGCGTTGCGGCGCCTGCACGGCCGCGTGACGGTCATCGCGATCGCTCATCGACTCTCGACGATTCGCGCGGCGGACGAGATCCTCGTGCTCAACCATGGTGTGCTGGCCGAAACGGGAACGCATGATCGCCTGATCGCCATCGACAACGGGATCTACCGGCGGCTCCATGAACTGCAGCAATTGGCGGACTGAAGCGGCGGCTGGCCCTCCGGCGCCGAACCAGAACGAAAAAGACCAGCCTGCTTGGTCAGGCTGGTCATGAGTCTGGTCGGACGTCGATACGCCCTGCGCTCTTGACGGCGCGTGGTCGCGGGCCTCTTTGGAACTGCTGGCTGGTTTACCCGCGCACCTTGATCGAGTCGTCCGGGTCGGCCTACACCGACCGGGTGGTCTCTATCAATGTCCGGCGCAGCGTCTGGAGGCGCTCTGCCAATTCGTTCATTGATTCGACCGCCATCATCGTGGCAGTCTCTATCCGCTGCCGATCCGATAGTCCTTCGACACGCCGATCGTATTCGCGCAGCAGGTTCCTGACCGGCTCGGCCTGTTCCAGCGGCGCTTTCGCCAGGGTCATCGCCAGCACCGCCTGCCGGCGTGCTTCGAACGCAACCGGATCCTCGCGATAGAGGTCGGCCCAGTCATCGAAATTGAAGTCGTCGAAGTCTTTCATGGTTGCTCTTCCAGTTGCCGTTCGTCGGTCTCGGGTGACCGTTGATCCGAATTCTGGCGATCTGCGCCTTGCCTGCCGAGGACAAATCACACGCTCGCAGCAGGATTTCCATCGATCCCTGCTCACCGAGCGACTTGCGCTACATTTGAGCCGTTGCCCGCGACATGCCGGGCCTTCTGAAGCTTGTCATGATCATCACATCGCTGCTCGATACGGACCTGTACAAATTCACGATGATGCAGGTCGTTCTGCACCAGTTCCCGGGCGCGCAGGTCACCTATCGTTTCAAGTGCCGCACGCCGGGCGTCGAACTGCGTCCCTACATCGACGAGATCCAGGAAGAGATCGAACAGCTGTGCACGTTGAGGTTTCGCGAGCGCGAGCTCGACTATCTTCGCGCGATGCGGTTCGTCAAGAGCGATTTCGTCGATTTCCTGGCGTTGTTCCAGATGAACGCCAAGTATGTGACAGTCCGGGCCGACCCTGCCGGCAATGGTGAGATCGACATCGAGGTCAACGGCCCGTGGCTGCACACCATCCTGTTCGAGATTCCCGTTCTTGCGATCGTCAACGAGATCTACTTCCGCAACAATCGACCGTCGCCGGACTACACGGAGGGTCGGCGCAGGCTCGACGAGAAGATCGCGCTGATCGCCGATGACGAGGATCTGCGCGACATCCGCATTGCCGACTACGGCACGCGCCGCCGGTTCTCCCGGTTGTGGCACGAAGAGATCGTCCTCCGTTGCCGCGATCGCCTCGGTCCCGAGTTCGCGGGCACGTCCAACGTCTACTACGCGATGCAGCACGGTCTCGTGCCGCTGGGGACGATGGCCCACGAATACCTGCAGGCCTGCCAGGCACTCGGTCCGCGCCTGCGCGACTCCCAGGTCTACGGCTTCGAGAAGTGGGCGCACGAATACCGCGGCGATCTCGGTATCGCGCTTTCCGATGTCTACGGGATGGATGCGTTCCTGCGCGACTTCGACATGTATTTCTGCAAGCTCTTCGATGGCGCCCGGCATGATTCGGGAGACCCTTTCGAATGGGGGGAACGCCTGATTGCCCACTACGAGAAGAACCGGGTGGATCCGCGCACCAAAACCCTCATATATTCCGACTCGCTCAGTTTTCCGCTCGCGATCGAACTGTTCCAGCGCTTTCGCGGCCGCGTCAAACTGGCCTTCGGGGTTGGTACCAACCTCACCAACGATCTCGGCTATGCACCGCTGCAGATCGTCCTGAAGATGGTTCGCTGCAATGGCCAGCCCGTTGCGAAGCTTTCCGACACACCGGCGAAGAACATGTGCGACGACGAAGCCTACCTCACGTATCTGCGCCAGGTATTCGAAATCAAGGAATGACACCGTCGTGGCGAATCTGAAATTCGAGCGGTCCCACGGCCTGGGCATCGCGGCGGCACGCGAGGCCGCGCAACGCCTGGCCGATCTGATGACCGAACGGTACGCGATAGGCTGCACCTGGGACGGCGACGTACTCCGATTCGAGCGCTCCGGTTTGCGCGGCACGCTGGTCGTCAGCGCCGACCGTATCGAACTCGATGCGCGCCTGGGTGTCCTGCTCGCCGGATTCCAGCCCCGCATCGAAGAGCAGCTCGACCAGAACTTCGAGACCTATTTCGGCTGAGCACTGCTCGATCCGAGCGCCGGTCGGCGCGCACCGGCACTTTTGATTACACTGCGAACCGTGATCAGCCTGCCCATCATCCTGTTCCTGCCGGTGCTTGCCGGCCTGCCGCTCGTAGCCTGGGCCCCGCGAGCGTTGGGGCGAGGTCCGGCGATGGTCGCCTACGTGCTGGTCCTGGGCGTTGCGCTCGCGATGCTGATGACCGCCGCTCCGGTCATCATGGCCGGCGATGCACTGACCTGGACCATGCCCTGGCTGCCGGAACTCGGCATCGATCTCGCGTTGCGTCTGGACGCGCTCGCCTGGTTGTTCTGCTTCCTGATCCTGGGCATCGGCGTGCTGATCGTCATCTATGCGCGCTACTACCTGCACGACGATGATCCCCTCGACCGCTTCTACGTTTCGCTGACGGTCTTCATGACGTCGATGCTCGGCATCGCGCTTTCGGACAACCTCGTCGGACTGATCGTGTTCTGGGAGTTGACGTCGCTGTCCAGCTTCTTCCTGATCGGTTACTGGAGCGACAATGCCGATTCGCGACGTTCGGCGCGCCTGGCGCTGATGGTCACGGGCGGTGGCGGGCTCGCGCTCATCGCAGGGGCAATTCTGCTGGCACAGATCGGCGGCACCTACACGATCTCGGCGCTGTTCGATCGCCACGAGTCGATCGTCGACCACCCGCTGTACGTCTGGGCGCTGATCCTCATCCTGCTGGGTGCGTTCACGAAGAGCGCGCAGTTCCCGTTTCATTTCTGGCTGCCGGCCGCGATGGCGGCACCCACGCCGGTGTCCGCCTACCTGCATTCCGCCACGATGGTGAAGGCCGGTCTGCTGCTGGTCGCAAAACTCCACCCCGTGATCGGCGGCACCGAACTGTTCACAGCATTTGTGGCGGGCGCGGGTCTCGTCACCCTGGTGTTCGCGGCCGGCACGGCCGTGTTCAAGCACGATCTGAAAGGCCTGCTCGCCTATTCGACCGTCAGTCACCTCGGCATCATCATGTTTCTCCTCGGCGTCGGTTCGCCATATGCGATTGCGGCGGCCGTGTTTCATATCATGAACCACGCCGCTTTCAAGGCAGCGCTCTTCATGAGTGCCGGCATCATCGACCACGAGGCGGGAACGCGCGATCTGCGTCGTCTGGGCGGCCTTGCACCATTCATGCCGATCACCACGACGCTCGCGACCCTGGCAGCGGCGGCGATGGCCGGCATACCCCCGTTCAACGGTTTCATATCCAAGGAGATGTTCTTCGAATCGGCGCTCGCGATCGATGGCAACCCGGGGCTCTCGGCCATTGCCCCATGGGCCGTCGTCGTCGGCGGCATGTTCAGCGTCGCGTACTCGGTACGTTACATCCACGATTCGTTCTTCAACGGCGACCCGCGTGATGTTCCCGGTCACCCGCACGATCCGGGTAACGGTTTGCGCCTGCCGGTCGCCTTCCTGGTCTTCGTCTGCATCGCGGTCGGACTGATGCCGGCCCTGATCGCGCAGCCGCTGGTCTACCAGGTCACCGCTTCGATCCTGGGTCCGCGCGGCACGCCTCCCGATCTCCACCTTTCCCTGTGGCATGGCTTCAACCTGCCGTTGCTGATGAGTGCGGTCGCGGTGCTCGCGGGCATCGGGCTGTACTGGTGGTTGCTGGTGCGATGGAAGCTGCACGGCGTCGACGACGACCGGGTGTCCGCGCGCCGATTCGCCGAAGGGCTCATCCAGCGGCTGATCCTGCGTGCGGTGCTGACGACCAGTGCGCTCGACCGCGG
>JBGSTN010000621.1:0-3547 GCA_041736455.1 Burkholderiaceae bacterium
GCGCTTCGCCGGCGACGTCCGTGGCTCTTGCAGGTGATGCCGCCAGGACGAGTGGCAGCGCAGAACCCGATTCGTCGAGCAGCGCGACGGTCAACGGCAGGTGGAACGGTTCCTTGAGCGGCTGATCGGGTGTGGGCGGGCATTGTTGTGTCACGTGCAGCGTGCAGGTGGCTGCCTCGCTGTCGTGCTCCATGCGAACCCGGAGCAGGGGCGTACCCGCCTGCGAGTACCAGCGCGCGAACTGCGTGAAATCGCGCTGATTGGCGTCGGCGATCGCGGCGAGGAAATCGTCGCATGTCACGGCCTGGCCGTCATGGCGCTCGAAGTACAGATCCATGCCGCGCCGGAAACCGGCTTCGCCCACCATCGTGTGCAGCATGCGGATGACTTCCGCACCTTTTTCATACACGGTGACCGTGTAGAAATTGTTGATCTCGGCGTAGCTGTCCGGTCGGATCGGGTGCGCCATGGGTCCCGCATCCTCGGCGAACTGGGCAGTGCGCAACAGGCGCACATCCTCGATGCGCTTGACTGCGCGTGCGCTGGCGGCCGCGGCTTCGCCATTGGCCTGACGCGCGAGCATGTCGGCAGAGAACTCCTGGTCCCGAAATACCGTGAGTCCTTCCTTGAGCGTGAGTTGGAACCAGTCACGGCAGGTGACCCGGTTGCCGGTCCAGTTGTGGAAATATTCGTGTCCGACCACCGACTCCACGCCGGCGAAATCCGCATCGGTGGCGATGGCCGGATTGGCGAAAACATACTTCGTGTTGAAGATGTTGAGGCCCTTGTTCTCCATCGCGCCCATGTTGAAGTCGGACACTGCGACGATCATGAAACGCTCGAGGTCGAGCTCGAGCCCGAAGCGGGATTCGTCCCAGGCAATTGCATTGACGAGGCTCTGGAGCGCGTGGGCAGTCTTGTTCTCGTTACCCGGCTCCACCCAGATCTGCAACAGGCGCGGCTTGCCGGAAGCGGTCTTGATCCGCTTTTCGGTCACGACCAGGTTGCCTGCAACCAGAGCAAATAGATAGCTGGGCTTGGCGAAGGGGTCTTCCCAGCGTACTTCGTGCCACCCGGGACGGTCGGCGAGATCAGACTGGGCAACCAGATTGCCGTTGGACAGCAATACTGGGAAGCGGGTCTTTTCGGCGCGCAGCGTCACGCCGAAGCGCGTCATGACGTCGGGACGGTCGGGGAACCACGTGATGCGGCGAAAACCCTCTGCTTCACACTGCGTATAGAGGTTGGCATTGGACGCGTAGAGCCCGTTCAGCGTCGTGTTGGCCGTGGGATCGATCACGACCTCCGTCTGCAACAGGAACGCATCAGGCACGTCGGCGATCGTCAGCGCCTCGCTCGTGAGCTCATAACGTTCCGGCGGAAGCTGCGATCCGTCCAGTTGCACGTCCACCAGTTCGAGACTGTCGCCGTTGAGCACCAGCGGTTCGTTGATCGCAGCCACCGCCGGGTTGCGACGGAAAGCCATGCGCGAGATTACCCGCGTCGCGTGTGGGTCCAGCTCGAAGCACAGATCGACCTGGTCGATCAGGAAGGCGGGCGGCTGGTAGGCGGACCGGCGTACGATAATGGTCTGGTCGGTTTTCATCGTTACGTGCGATGTTGGACCACTAGTTTACGGGCGAAACCCTCAGCGGGTGGGCTTGCCGTCTCTTGAGGTAACGGAAACTGCCAATGATGTCGGTTGCAACACTGTCTGCCGCGCCGAGCCCGGTGCTGCGCGTGTCGAAATGGTCACCTGTTTCTCTTCGTCTGTGTGGCGCAGCCCTGCTTGCCATCCTGCTGGTCGGGTGCGCCAGTCCGGTCAGGCACGCGGTGACCGTGTTCCATGAGTGGCCAGGCAATGTCGAGCAGAAGTCGTTCGTCATCACACGCAAACCCGAGCAATCCGATTCGCTCGAATACCGCACGTACGAGCGAATCGTGCGCGACGAGTTGATCGTGGCCGGATTCGTTCCGTCGGCCGAACCGATTCTGCAGGTCGCTTTCGACTATGGCGCGGATCGCAAGATCGTGCGATATGTCGATCGCGAGCCGCTATTCTCTCCTTATGTCGGCTTCGGATTCTCCCGGCATTGGGGCGCAGTCGGGTTCTCGGCGCCACTCTGGTGGGGCGATGCCTACTCCACGACCGTTCGGGAAGTCGACTCCTTCGAGCGCCGCCTGAAGATCGAGATATCGGATCTTCGCGAATCGCCCCCGCGACAGATCTATGAAGCGACCGCCAGCAGCCGTGGATCCGAACGCGCCCTCGCATCGGCATTGCCATTGCTGATGAGGGCCGTCCTTGCCGATTTTCCAGGACGTTCCGGGATCGCTCGGGAAGTCGAGATCATGCCGCCCGATGACTCCGAGGCGGGCACTTCGAATGCGCCGGGCGCGTCGTCCGTCGTCGGAAAGCCGGCCACGCCGCCGCCGCTCGATTCCGGATCGGCGCCCGTTGCGCCGAATGCGCCCAGATAAGCGTGAACGGCACCGCGGCGATAGGCGTCAACGTGATAAATATCGGGCTAATGCGCGGAAACAGGGTTGTTCGTCTTGTATAGTCGCTCCAACAGGAGTGGGAGTGTCGATGCAGCCCGGTCGTCGGTGTGCCTTGCGCGCCGGGATCGTCCTGCTTGCACGACCAGGATGCCGCCGAGGCGAGCTGTCCAGGGAGTAGAACAATGATCAGCAAATTACCGGTGAGGCGGTTCGCCGCGCTCGACCCTGCGTCGTCCTCCTCGCGACGACACCCGGGTCTGCGGCTGATGGTGCTCGAACCCCGCATGCTGTTCGATGGCGCCGTTGCCGCGACCGCCGATGTCGCCATCGACCAGCAAGTCGGCGTGTCCGACGCAGCGGTACCGTTCGCCAGGGTTGCGCCTCAGGCCGAAAACGATGTCGGCATCGCGTGCGTCGACAATCTGCCCCCGGTGGCCAACCCTGACGTTCGCGTCGTGGAACCCGATGTCTGCGCCGTGCGCGGCAACGTGATCGAGGGTGATGATCAGGGCGATGTCGCCGACTATGATCCGGAAGGTGGCGATCTCGCGGTCGTCGGCGTCGTTGCGGGCAGCACCACGGATGTGCCCCAGGGATCGATCGGCTGTGCGGTCGATGGTGACTTCGGCACGCTCACCGTTGCCGGTGACGGCTGCTACACGTATGTCCCGAATGCCGAATTCGCCGAGGCGGCGGCACGCGGCGAGGCGGTCACCGATACGTTCAGCTATCTCGTCTGCGACGATGTCGGCAACCTCGCGACCACGACGCTCACGATCCGTACCGAGGCTTCGGACTGTCCTGGCGAGCCCGGCAGGCCCGACCAGCCGGATGGACCCGGGGAACCGGGTGAACCGGGTGAACCGACCGAGCCGGGCACACCGGGAGAGCCGGGCACTCCGGGAGAGCCGGGCACACCGACGGAGCCGGGTACACCGGGAGAGCCGGGTACACCGGGAGAGCCGGGCACACCCGGAGAGCCAGGCACACCCGGAGAGCCGGGTACACCAGGAGAGCCGGGCACACCGGGAGAGCCGGGCACACC
>JBGSTN010000632.1:0-8422 GCA_041736455.1 Burkholderiaceae bacterium
GCTGCTGTTGCTTGCTGTGCCTTGCCTGTTGCCGATTCCGGGCACCGGCACTGTGCTCGGATTCGGCGTGCTCGCCCTTGGCGTTGCCATGTGGCGCGGCACGCTCGATTCGGGTCTGCCGAGCCGCGTGGCCGAAATCGAGATGTCCCGCACCTGGGCGCGGCGTGTGTTGAACATGCTGGCAGTGATCTATGCTTTCGCCGCGAGCGTGGCAAAAGCGCGAACGTGTCGTCTGACGCCGGCGTCCGCCTCGAGTTGGATCGCGGCCGCCGTCGGTGCAATGGGCGTGATGTTGATTCTCCCGATCCCGTTTGGAAATGTGTTGCCTGCGTTCGCGCTGATCCTGATCGGACTGGGGCTTGCGTTTCGAGATGGGGTGGTGACGATGCTTGGCGCATTGACGGCGGGGTTGACGACTGTCCTCATGCCATCGTTGCTGTTGATCGCCATTCGATGGGGAACCGATTGGGCCGTGCGCATGCTTGCGTGAGGAGTGGGAATGACGAGGTCACTTGCTTCCGGCTGGTTCGTTTGTGCGGCCGTCGTTCTGCTGAGCAGTTGTGCCGTCGTGCCCGGCGATGGATCTCGTGGCGACCATGGATCGTTGACGATCGATACGATCGAGATCGAAGGCTATTCGTATGTGACGCATTGGTATCGACCGACTGGCAAGCCGATCGCGTTGATCGTCATGCAGCCGGGTTTCACGCGGCAGTGCGTCAACCTGCGGGAGACCACACGCGAACTCGTCCGCACTGGCGCGATGGCGCTTTGTATCGACGCATCGATGGCCGGCGGCAACCCGATGCTGGCCGATGCGTTGGCGGGCATCCTTGTCGGCGGGCTCGTCACGCCGGACGGTGGAACGCTTCCGGACAGGATCATCGTCGCAGGGCATTCCGCTGGTGGCGCTTTTGCCGTGCGCCTGGGCGGGCATCTCAGCCGCCTCGCGCCCGCACGCCTGGCTGGGGCGTTGCTGTTCGACCCGGTGGCTGCAGCCGGCTTTACTGTCGATCTGAATGCAATTTCAGCGAACGGGCGACGTCCTGTGCGGGCGGTGATGGCGCAGGCCTATGGCTGCAATGCCAACCAGAATGCCGTCCAGGCCCTGCAACGCGTGCGGGTGAACGCACTCGACGCCGGACGCGATGGGTTCGTCGGCGTGCAACTCGGTGCGGGTTCGACCCATGTCGATGTCGAAGGGGAAGACAGCGACTGGGTCGGCATGCTGGCGTGTGGTCGGCCGACGCCGGCAAACGTGGCTTTGTTGCGTCGATTCGCCGTGCAGTTTCTGGCGCAGATCGCAAGCGGGGCAGAAACCGACGCTCCGCTCGGGACCGATGCCCGTGCGATCGAGTAGCGCCCGCAGACTCGTCCCCGCTCCCTGTCGACAGCGCATAATCGCCTCCAATCTCGGGTTTCCAGCCAGGGATCCGTGGATCCGACCAAGCGCACATTGCCCTGGGTCGTCGCCATTGCGCTCTTCATGCGGCGGATGGATTCGATGATCGCCACCTTCGCCAGCACGATGCGACAGTAAGCGATAAGTTTCAGTCCGGCCTGCGGTCGCTCGTCGCAATGAAGTCATGTGCAATGAAAGCGATCCTTGTTGCGTGATCGATCGGAGTGTCGGCATCATGCGCCTTCAGGCCCTTCTATCGTTCACGACAGATTTCGGGAGTTTTCGAAATGCCCGCTACTCTCATCGAACCGTTCCGCATCAAGTCGGTCGAGCCGCTTCGGATGACGACATCGGACGAGCGGACGCGTCTGCTCGACGCGGCGAAGTTGAACGTGTTTCTGCTCCGCGCTGACGATGTCCTGATCGACTGGCTGACCGATTCGGGCACTGGCGCAATGAGTGCTCGCCAATGGGGAGCCATCATGGAGGGTGACGAGAGCTACGCCGGAGCTCGCAGTTTCTACCGGGTGCAGGCCGTGGTTCAGGGCATCACCGGCATGCCGCATTTCATCCCGACTCACCAGGGCCGTGCAGCCGAAAGAGTACTGTTCGGTGCTGTCTGTCGACGTGGCCAGATCGTTCCGAGCAACAGCCATTTCGACACGACACGGGCCAATCTCGAGTCGCTCGGCGTCGAAGCACAAGACCTGGTGATCGCCGAGGGGTTGCAGCCCGCTCTGGTTCACCCGTTCAAGGGAAATATCGATCTCGATCGCGTCGAAGCACTGCTCGAGACGGAAGGGGAGCGGATCCCGTTCGGCATGATCACCGTGACCAACAACACGGGCGGCGGGCAACCGGTTTCGATGTCGAACATCCGTGACTATGCGTCGCTGCTCGCGCGCCACGGTAAACCGCTCATCATGGATGCCTGCCGATTTGCCGAGAACTCGATGTTCATCAAGATGCGCGAGCCTGGCTATGCGGATCGCAGTGTCCGGTCGGTCGCCGAAGAGATGTTTTCCCATGCAAACGGATGCACGATGAGTGCGAAGAAGGACGGGATGGTCAACATGCGCGGGTTCATTGGGCTTCGCGACGAGCGTTGGCTGGAACCCGTGCGCAACGGGCTGATCCTTGCCGAAGGCTTTCCGACATACGGCGGACTGGCCGGGCGCGATCTCGAGGCGCTTGCCGTGGGGCTAGAAGAGGGATTGGACGAGAACTACCTGCGCTACCGACTGCGCACTGCGGAATATCTCGGTGAAAGGCTGGAGACGGCCGGGATAGGCTTCGTAAAGCCGACCGGCGGTCATGCCGTCTACATCGATGCGCGCACCGTGCTACCTGACATGCCGATCGAACAATACCCAGCCTGGGCATTGTGCAACGCGCTCTATCTCGAAGGGGGTATCCGTGGTGTCGAGGTCGGTTCGGTCATGTTCGGCAAGCAACTGGACGACGGCCGCGAAACCTTCCATGCGATGGAACTTGTTCGGCTCGCGTTTCCGCGTCGCACCTACACGCAATCGCACTTCGACTATGCCGCGGAAGTCATCGCCGAGGTGAAGGCGAAGGCCGCGACGATCCGCGGCGTGCGAATTACCCGGCAGGCTCGCCACCTGAGGCATTTCACGGCGGAATTCGAGTGGGCGGCATGATGGATTGATTCCGGTTGGCGCTCATCAGGACTGGGGTGGAGCGACAACGTCCGCGCGTTGCAGAGTTCGTACCTCCAGGACGACGCGATCAGCGCGGTCGTCCGTCACCCAGAGGCCGAACAATGATTCAGATTGCCGCGCGCCGATCCGGTCGGCTCGAACCGGATCGCGTCTTCGATATCGATGACCCCTGCACATGGGGCCCCGAAACTTCACGCCGTTCGTCCTGCACCAACGTCCATGCAGCCCGTTTCGCGATCGATCGCGGCGCGATGATCACCGTGTGGATCCTGACGCTGGTCACGCTGCTCACGCTGGCCGGTTGCGGTGGCGGTGGCAGCGATGCAAACAATGGTGGGGCAAGTCCACCAGCAACCGCCGTCGGCTCCGCCGAGGAGGAGGAATTGGCGCGGTTGGAAGATGCGGAGGCGAATGATCCCGCGAGCGGCCGTGACAAGCGCTGGGTGAATGCGATGAATTCCGCACCTCTTGCGCTGTCCGCGGACAACCGGCTCCTCTGGGTGGTCAATCCGGACGACGATTCGGTGTCGGTGATCCGGACCGCCGATCGGGTGCCGGTGGCGAAGATCAAGGTGGGCAACGAACCGCAAGGGATCGCACTCGATCCGGCGAATCGCTACGCTTATGTCGCCAATGCAGCATCGAGCACGGTCAGCGTGATCCGGATCGAAAACGCGGATCCGCAGAGCTTCCGTGCCGAAGAACAATCGCAGTTGCTCACGGGTGCGGAACCTTGGAATGTCGTCGCTTCACCAGACGGCAGGCGCATCTTCGTGGCCAACAGCAGCCAGGACACGATCACGGTGATCAGCGCCTATTCGCGACGGATCGTCGGCCACGTCGACCTGCGCAACAGTGCCTGCAACGATCCGGATCGCACCCGGCACTTCCAGCCGCGTGGCCTCGCCGTCAGTGCCGACAGCACCCGCCTGTATGTCACACGTTTCCTGTCGTTCACGACGGCCGATGGCATCCAGGCCGACGACCAGGGCAAGGAGGGGCTGGTCTGCCAGATCAAGGTCGACACGAAGTCGGTCAAGATCGATCAGTACGTTGCCGTGAGGCCGATCACGATGCGGCCGCTGGCAACCGGCTTCAAGGTCGACAGGCCCGGGCCCGAGAACACTGCGGGC
This sequence comes from Burkholderiaceae bacterium, assembly GCA_041736455.1. Classification (GTDB taxonomy): domain Bacteria; phylum Pseudomonadota; class Gammaproteobacteria; order Burkholderiales; family Burkholderiaceae_E; genus JAUIAI01. The sequence goes on from JBGSTN010000632.1 coordinate 4,218, forward strand.
GACGGAGTCCCCGATGACACGTTCGCGTTCCCCAACCAGTTGCAGAGTATCGTGATCCGTGGCGATCAGGCCTACCTGCCCAATATTGCCGCGTCGCCGAGCAGCCCGCAGCTGTTCAATACGTCCACGATGGCATTCGTCAACGTGCTCGATGGCATCAATGGTGACGCGCCGGTCGATGCAAGCGCCGGCAAGTTCCTGAACCTGCACCTGGGTGCACGCCAGCCCGAAGCCGGCAAGCCCAGGCTCTTCTTCGCCAACGTCTGGGGGATCGGATTCACGACACAGAGCGGCGCGGGCAATGCGTATGTGATCTCCGCAGGCAGCGATCTGCTGGTCAAGGTCAGGGTCGACGCGGCTGGCAAGCTCGCTTTCACCGAAGACGACAACACCACTCGCTACATCGACCTCAATGATCCGGACGACAGTGCGACGAGCGGTGCGAACGCGGGCAAGAACCCGCTGGGTATCGTGGTCGGTAGCGACGGGGAATTCGCCTATACGATGAATTTCGTGTCGCGCAATGTCTCGGTGATCGACCTCGCGCAGGACAAGGTGGTCGCGGTGATCAGGACGACGGATCTGCCGTTGCCCGGAACCAAGGAAGAGGAAGTCCAGATCGGCGCTGAGATGTTCTTCTCGTCGCGCGGCTTTTTCGATCCACCGCCCGATGGTTCGTCACGCCGCGATCGGTTGTCGAGCGAAGGTTGGCAGAACTGCGCCAGTTGTCATTTCGAAGGACTCACCGATGGCGTCGTCTGGTCGTTCGGCAACGGCCCGCGCAAGAGCCTCGCGATGAACGGCACATTCAATCCACGCGACCGCATTCACCAGAAGATACTCAACAATTCACCGGTGCGTGACGAGCCGGAGGATTTCGACCTCAACATCCGCAACACGTCCGGTCCGGGTCCGAAGGCGGGGCAGTTCGATCCGGACCACGGCCTGATCATTCCTGAAACGCCGGCCTTGACCGATATCGCGGACTTCGTCGCCAAGTCGAATGCGGATCGCAACCAGGTCAGCGTCACGCTGCCCGGCAGCAATGTCGCCGTACCGGCCTGGAACGGTCTGCGCGAATGGCTGCGACTGGCGATCCGTACGCCAAATGCACCGCTGGATTCGACCAGGCTCGCAAAAGGCGTCTCCAAGCAGAAGATCGATGCCGGGCGTGCGCTCTACGCCGCGCAGGGATGCCAGGGCTGTCATGGTGGCGACCAGTGGACGATCAGCCGAAAGGACTTCGTCTCGCCACCGCCCACGACCGAGATCGCGACCGAGGTGGCCAGCGCGAATCCGCCACCAGCCGGTTCTCCGGCGCCGCCCGCCGGTGTCACGCCGGTCGGCGCGCAATTTCTATTCCGCTTCGTGCGCGACGTCGGTTCGTTCAACCTCGGAGTGGCAGGTGGCGGGAATCCGATCGGCAGGAACATCGGTGGCGTGGAGCTGGCCAATTCGGTCTTGAACGGCGACAAGGTCGCACAACGCCAACTGACAGCGATCGGCGACGACCACAACCTCGACGGTCGCGGCAAGGGCTACAACGTGCCGATGAAACTGGGCGTACACAACTCGCCGCCCTACATGCACAACGGGGCGTGCGAGACGGTGCTGTGCGTAGTCAGCGACAGGAAACATCGCACGGGCAACGGGTTGGGTGCTGATGTCATCGGCGACGATCCGGTCAAGCTCGACGCGCTGGCGACGTTCGTCGAATCGATCGACGATTCGACGGCGCCGTTCCAGTAGGCGTCTTTTCGAGCGCAGGTGGGTGCGCATTGTTGAAGTGCGCCCGCCTGTTCTATCATCGACCACAGTTCATTCGCTACGCAAAAGACAACACCTGACTCCATGCCGAGAGAAACCAGTATCGTCGAGCCGATCGGGCCGGAGTCGATATTTCCGACGGAACTGGCGACCGTCACGGCGAACCGGTTTATTGCCGTGGAGAGTACGGTTTCGCTTTTCAAGATGGCGTCCGAGCGCGAGCCTGGACCGGTAGTCCACCGGATCGCCTTCCACGGTCGGTTGCGATGCTGCGCGCGCTGATCGTTGGTCTCGCCCTGTTGCACCTGGGGCCTGGCCTTGCGTTTGCGCTGCTGGCATTCGGATGCGAAGGCGCCACCCCGTTCCTCGAATCGGTCTGCGAATCGAATGTGTTCTCGTCGTTCGCGCGTCTCACGGTTGGCGGGTGGTTGATCCTGGGTCTCGGTCTGGCCGCCGGGCACCTCGTGAAGAGTGCCCGCCGCACAGGGCGTGAGCGCATCGGGATACGCGTATGGTCTCTGCTCGCTCTGATCGCACTCGGCGCGTCAGTGGGGAGCGCAGGGGCTTGGCTCACCGGCAGCGAGTATTGGTTTCTGGCCATTCCGGTTTCAGTGGCGACGGGATGGATGTTTCTCGCCAATCCTTCGGCCTGTCGACGCGGTGAGCGCGCTGTCCCCGTCACCGGCGGGTCTGGCGTATCGCGCGGCGGTTGATCGACGTGCCATATCAGCTTCTCGCCGATCTCGTCCTCGTAATGCACTTCGCGGTCGTCGCGTTCGTCGTCGGCGGTCTCGTGATGGTTCTCGCAGGTAACCGCCTCGGCTGGCGTTGGGTCAATGGCTGGTGGTTCCGGATGTCCCATCTCGGATCGATCGCATTCATCACCGCACAAGCCTGGCTCGGCCAGTCCTGCCCGCTCACGATTCTCGAATCATGGCTTCGTGTTCGTGCCGGTGCGTCCGGCTACTCGAAGACCTTCATTGAACACTGGCTGCATCGGGCGATCTTCTACGAAGCTCCCTTCTGGGTGTTCGCGTCGGGTTACACGTTGTTCGCCGTGCTGGTTCTCGCGGTCTGGTGGTACTTTCCTCCGAACCGGCACAACGGCCGAGGAAGCGGTGCCTGACTCCCGGCAGGCAATTCCACGATCGGTTCGCCTCGGAATCATCTACCCGCTCGATGCAGCGCACTCGGATCGGCCATGCGGGGCATGCGTTTCGATCGCCCCTGCGTCATAGCTGGAATCCCGTCCACAGCAGCATGCCTTCGGCCAGGTCCCGTCCCAGTCCGGGCTGGACGGCCACAAAGGGTGAAGCGCCCTGTCTCTCGATGTCGAACCAGGTGGAAAAGCGCAACACGTCGACGGAGCGATGGAACGCGAGCATCGATTCATAGTTCAACAGAAAGCTGCGGCTGTCGAGATTGGCCGATCCTGCCAGGGCGAGCACATCGTCGAACACGGCGAGCTTGGCATGCATCATCGACGGTGACAGCCACACATGGCCACCTGCATGGACCAGCGAACGCAGCGCGCGCCCGCGAGCGATGTCGGACAATCGATGATTCGATCGTGCGGGCAGCAGCAGATCGATCGTCACGCCGCGCCGGGCCGCCAGGCAGAGCGCCATCAGCAGGGCAGGGTCCGGTACGAAGTAGGGCGTAGCAAGGGCAATACGCCGACGGGCCCGGTAGGCGGCCGTGACATAGAGGGCGAGCAGCGTATCGTCAGCCTGATCCGGGCCCGACGCGACGAGTTGAGCCCCTTCCACAGGCGGGGACGCTGCGTGCCAGGCCTGTTGAATCACTTCGGGCTCGACTGCCTGACTTCCCCTGGCGAACGCCCAGTCGTGTTCGAACAGCGTACTGGCCTGATTCACGAGCGGTCCGCGCAGATCGAAGCTGAAGTCGCGCCATGGCGGACGCCCGGGCGTGCCGTCGAAGTACGTAGCCGACAGATTCCTGCCTCCGGACCATAGGCGCGTCGACGGCAGGCCGGCATCGGCGATCACCAGCTTGCGGTGGTCGCGCAGGTTCGTACGGCCCTTCAGCGTGGAGCGCCAGGGCGGCACGAAGAGCGTGAATTCCCCACCTGCCATGACGAGTCGTTTCACGTTCGCGCGCCGCTCCATCAGGCTGCCCATGCCGTCGACCATCAGTCTGACGCGTACGCCGCTGCCGGCTTTGCTGCACAGCTGGTCGACTACCGCATTGCCGAGGTCATCGCGGCCGAGAATGAACGTGCACAGGTCGAGGCTGGTCCGTGCGCCGTCGATGGTGTGCCGCAATGCCGTTCTCGCCTGGACGCCGTCTTCGTGCAGCGTCAGATCGTGGTATGCCGCCGGCGCAGGTTGATTCAGCGAGAGGATCGTCTCGACGGCCCACGGCCACCGATCAGGCAACCCACGGCAACCGGGTCCCGCAAGCGCGCGCGGACGCGC
>JBGSTN010000654.1:0-4071 GCA_041736455.1 Burkholderiaceae bacterium
CGCGGCACTGGCGCTGGCGCATCGGACGGGTGGGGCGCCCTTCGCCCGCGAACAGCTGGACGCCGTGCGCGCGCACTGGACGCATACACTCGGCGCCTTGCAGGTCACGACACCCGATCCGTCGATCGATCTGCTGGTCAATGGCTGGCTGCTCTACCAGACGCTTGCGTGCCGGGTCTGGGCGCGCAGTGGTTACTACCAGTCAGGTGGCGCCTTCGGATTTCGAGACCAGTTGCAGGATCTGATGGCGCTGGTGCATGCGACGCCGCAACTGCTACGCGACCATCTCCTGCTGTGCGCGAGCCGACAATTCGTTGCCGGTGACGTGCAGCACTGGTGGCATCCGCCGTCCGGACGGGGTGTACGCACGCATTTCGCCGACGACTTCCTGTGGCTGCCGCTGGCGACCTGCCGTTATGTGCTGTGCACGGGCGACAAATCGGTCCTGCACGAGGTGATTCCGTACCTCGATGGACGCCCGGTCAATCCGGACGACGATTCCTACTACGACCTGCCGGCGCGGTCGCACGAAACGGGCAGTCTCTATGCCCACTGCGCCCGGGCGATCCTGCACGCGCTGCGCTTTGGCGAACATGGTTTGCCGTTGATGGGCACCGGCGACTGGAACGACGGCATGAACCTGGTCGGCAAGGGCGGCAAGGGTGAGAGTGTCTGGCTCGGGTTCTTCCTGTGCGATGTGCTGCAGCAGTTCGCGCGATTGGCGCAGTTGCATGGCGACGGAGAATTCGCGCAGCGCTGCGTCGACGAACGCGCCCGGCTGATGCCGGCATTGGAGGAGCACGGCTGGGATGGCCAATGGTACCGTCGGGCCTACTTCGATGATGGCACCCCCCTGGGGTCGCAGACCAATGCCGAGTGCCAGATCGATTCCATCGCGCAAAGCTGGTCGGTCCTGTCCGGAGTTGCGGACCCGAAGCGCGCCCGGACCGCAATGGACTCGCTGGACCGTCGCCTGGTGCGTCGCGAGCACGCCCTGGTGCAGTTGCTCGATCCACCGTTCGATCATTCGACCCTGGATCCCGGCTACATCCGCGGATACGTGCCCGGTGTGCGGGAAAATGGCGGGCAGTACACCCACAGCGCGATCTGGGCGGCCATGGCGTTCGCCGCACTGGGTGATGGCGAGCGTGCGTGGGAACTGACGTCGATGATCAATCCCCTGCGCCATACCGACACGCCGCAGGGGGTCGCCATCTACAAGGTCGAGCCGTACGTCATCGCCGCAGACGTCTATGCATCGTCGCAGCATGCCGGTCGCGGCGGGTGGACCTGGTACACCGGCTCGGCGGGCTGGATGCAGCGGCTCATCGTCGAGTCGCTGCTCGGGCTGCGTCGCGAAGGCGATCGGTTGCATCTGTCGCCATGCCTGCCGCAGGCATGGCCGGGCTACTCGATGCGGTATCGATACCTGGAGACCGAGTACCGGATAACGGTGCTGCAATCCGACGTTGACTCATCCGAACAGGGATCCAGTGCGGCGGCGTCGAGCACGCTCACCGTCGATGGTGTGTTCAGTCCGGAAATGGCCGTCCGGTTGATCGACGATCGGCGCCCGCACGATGTCGAGTGGCGCATCGTGCGCAGGAGCGTCATCCGGTTGAAGCCGGCTGCGTGATTCGAAGGGTTGTCAGCGGTTTCCCGCCAACGGGCTGTTGATCACCGATTTCGGTGTCCGGCCATTGGCAAAGTCCGCAATGCAGGTCATCCCTTCGCGGGCGATCGCATCGAAGCACTCGTCGGTCCAGCACAATGCATGGGGGGTGAGCAGCACGTTGTCCATCGACAGCAGCGGGTTGTCGATCGCCACCGGTTCCTGCTCGAACACATCGATGCCGGCGCCGGCGATCGTGCCTTCCTGCAGGGCGGCAATCAGCGCGGGTTCATCGACGATCGGTCCACGCGACAGGTTGACAAAAAAGGCGGTGGGCTTCATCCGCGTGAACCGTTCCGCATTCATCATGTGGCGCGTCTCGTCGTTCAGCAGGACCGATGCGACGACGAAGTCGGCCTGTTCGAGCAGCTGGTCGAGCGATACACGCTCGGCCCCGAACGCGGCGATGGCCGATGCCGGGACGTAGGGGTCCGCTGCGAACATGCGCCATCCGAAAGGGCGCGCGAGGGCGAGCAATTCGCACCCGATGCCACCGGCCCCGATGATGCCCAGGGTACGCGTCATCAATCCTAGGCCCATGTGGCTGGTGCGGTCGTGCCACCGACCGGTACGAGTCAGCTGGTCCTTCTTGACCAGCCGGCCTGCGAACGCCAGGATGAACGTCAGCGCAGCCACGGCGACCGGACGACGAATCGCGATCGGCGTATTGGTGGCCACGACGCCTTTCGCTGCCAGGGCCGGGATGTCGACACTGTCGTAACCGACGCCGTGCCGAGACACGATCTGCACCCGGAGATCAGGCCGCGCGACCGAGGCGGCCGTCACACGGGGCGAGTTGACGTAAAGGCCGTCGTAGCGCGCCATGATGTCCGGCGTGATCTCGTCGACCACCTCGGGGATGAACTCCCATTCGATCGCTGGATCGTCGGCGAGTATGGCGAGCGGTCCGTCCCCGAACGAAGGTTCGCCGTTGCGGGTGAGGAGATCGCGGGTCAGCCCGACTCGAAAGGGTGTCTGCGCCGTGCTCATCGTGCGTCTCCTTCGATCTGCACGACCATGTTCTTCAGCGCCGTTTCCAGCAGGCCCGTGTCGGTGCCTCCGGCGATCATCGTGTATCCCATCTCTCGCGCCCGTGAGACCCACGCCGCATCGGTCGCCATGAACCCTGCCGCCTTGCCGTGGCGCCGGCTGACTTCGGCGACGCGCCGCATGGCGGCGTCGAAGCGCGGATGATCGAACTGGCCGGGAATGCCCATGAAATTGGACAGGTCGAAATGTCCGACCCACAAGACATCGATGCCATCGACCGCCGCGATCTCTTCGACGTGCTCGAGGCCGCGTTCGGTCTCGATCTGGGCGATGACGAGCGTACGCTCGTGCGCGCGCCGGATCTTTTCGCCGACGTCCCCGCCGACGTAGTCGCATTGCGCGAAGCCGAAGGCAGCGCCACGGCGACCGACCGGTGGATATCGGCACGACCGTACGATGGCCATCGCCTGTTCGGGCGACTCGACCATCGGAATCATCACCCCTCGTGCGCCGAGATCGAGCGCGCGTGCGAGCCAGGTGTATTCGCCGCAGGGAACCCGCACCATCGGTTCGATGGGCAATCCTCGACAGCTCGAGAACAGCCACTTCAAGGTCTCGAATCCGAGGCCCGTGTGCTCCATGTCATAGATCGCGAATCGGCAGCCCGCATTCGCGAGGATGGCGGATGTTCCCGGCGAAAAGAACTCGAACATCATCGCCCCGGCCACCGTCTTGCCGGCCAGGACGTCGCGCTTGATCGCATTCGGTTTCAAAGTTGTCTCCCGGTTTCTTGTATGGCCGGCAAGCCGTGACGCCCGATGCCGGACCTTGGCAATCGGACGCACATTAGCGCAGAAATCGACTCAGGTGTGGTGGCCGCAAGCGTCGCCGCGTCGAAATCTTCCTCGAACGGGCGTGATCCTCGTTGATCCACTCGTCAAAGACGCGTCGGACGTTGCTGGCCACGCTGGGCGAGGTCGGTGCGGCGCGCCGCTCGCTGCAGGTTCAAGGCAAAGCAGAAGCGCCGCGGGCCAACCGCAGCGCCTTGCCGCCTCCCCCTACCGGATGCGGGCCTGTGACCGCAGCGAGTCCGTCCAGGCGCGATCGATTTCGCCGAGCAACTGATGAAACGCCTTCTTCTCGACGGCCACGCGTGATGTTTCCAGTTTGCCTTCGGTCGACCAGGTCGAGCCATTCTGTTCATCGGAGGCAGAGGCCTCGGCGAGGCCCAGCACCGCGCCGGTTCGCACGTCGACGATGGCCGCGGAGGCGGTCGTGTCGACGCGCGCGCGCTTGGTCGCCAGGAACCCCAAGGTCACGACAGACAAGGATTCATGCCGGGTGTCGTCGACGCTGAAACGGGTATCTATCGTGTAGATCAACAGAGCATCGGCCTTGACGGCTGCGGC
>JBGSTN010000661.1:0-16886 GCA_041736455.1 Burkholderiaceae bacterium
ACGACACGCGTCTCGACGTTGAGCACGGCCCGCCCGGCCGATCCGGCGCGAGCGATCTGCTCGTGCGGCTTGAGGACCGTCGCCAGCGGCGCAATCTCGGTCTGTCCGTAGAAATTCCAGAGCCGCAAGCCGGGAAAGCGCTGCAACAACTCGCGCAACACCTCGACCGGCATGATCGACGCACCGTAATAGCCTTTTTCCAGCGTCTTCAGCTCTGCCTGGGCCAGCGCAGGCGAGCGCAACAGGGCGATCCAGATCGAGGGCGGCGCGAAGAACGAGCTGATCCGATGCTTCTGCATCAGCGCCAGGATATTGTCGGCCGTCGGTGCGCCGGTGATCACATTGGTTGCACCGACATAGACTCCCGGACCGAGAAAGACATCGAGTTGCGCGCAGTGATAAAGAGGCAACGCATGCAGCATGAGATCGTCCGAATCGATCTCGCCCTCGATGATGCAACTCGTGTATTGCCAGAGAACGGCATCATGCGTGAGCATCGCTCCCTTGGGCAAGGATTCCGTGCCGCTCGTGTAGATGATCTGGAGCAGCGACCGACCGTCGATGTCCCGCACCGGTTCCGAATCGTCATCGGACAGCAGATCGGCGAAATGCAACATCGCATCGTGACCAGCTCCTCGATCGCCGTCGGTAGCCGCCGCCTCCAGCGGCAGTCCGAACAGTTCCGTTTCCGACGCGTCGACAGCCAATGCGGCCCGCGCCAGGTCGACCAGGTCGGCACCGACGGCAAGACGCGTCGCGCCCGAGTGGCGCAGGATATATGCGACCTCGTTGGCATTGAGCATGAAATTGATCGGAACCAGCACGGCGCCCAGTCGGGCGAGTGCAAATCGCATCGCCGCGAACGCGTGTGAATTGCGCGCCAGGATCGCGACGCGATCGCCCTTCGTCACGCCCCGCGCCGCAAGCCCGTTCGCGAGCCGATTGCACACGGTGTCGAACTCCGCGTAGGTCCATTCGGTATCGCCGCAGACGATCGCCACCTTGTCGGGCACACGACCCGCCGAGCGACGCAGCAGGTCTCCCAGCGTGTGCCGTCTCGCCGTCGAATGGGCGATGCCTCCGGAATTCATCGAATCATCCGGTCGTTGCATGAAATGCTCCTCCTGCAGACTTCGACCCAGGTTCGGAAATGGCGGTCGGGCTAAGACTCGTTCAACCGTGTCGTGCGAACGATCTCGCCACGCTCGATCAGGCATTCCCGATCCAGCATTCGACTCGCATGATTCAGTTCGGATTGAGCAATGAGAATGCCCATCCTCTCGCCTTGCAGACTGGCGATCACTTCCGACAGCCGCTGTGAAAGTGCCGGGGCGACGCCCTCGAAGGGTTCGTCCAGATAGAGGAGTCGCGACCCGGCGATCAGCGCTCTTCCCAGGGCGACCAGTTTCTGCTGCCCTCCCGACAATTGCAGGGCCTTGCGTTCACGCATCAGGTGCAACTCGGGCATGAGGTCGTAGACGAATCGAAGGCCCTTGTCGAGATCGATGGCACGATTCGCCCATCCCGGCAACGCGATGTTCTCCTCGACCGTCAGCAATGGGACCAGCCGTCGATCCTCGGGCATGAAGCCGAATCCCAACGCGGCCCGCTTGTCCGGTGACAGTCCGAGAATGGACTTGCCGTCGAACGTGATATCGCCGCGTATCGGACGTGCAAGGCCCGCAATCGTTCGCATCAGGGTCGTCTTGCCGGCACCGTTACGGCCGATCAGGCCCACACGCTCACCGGGAGCGACCTGCAGATCGACCGAGCGAAGAATGGGCGACGATTGAATCGTGACCTCGACCTGCGTCAGTACCAGCATCACGCGCTCCCGGTGACGTAACGACGCACGTCCGGATCGTCAAGAACCGCGGCGGGACGATCGTTGGCGATGATGGTGCCCGCGTAGAACGCCACCACCTGCTGCGAATAGCGGGCCACGATATCCATGTCGTGCTCGACGAACAGGATCGTCACGCCCTTGTCGGTCAGTGCAGAGATCACACGATCCATGATCGGGAACTTTTCGTCCGAGGCCACACCGCTGGTCGGCTCGTCCAGCAACATGATCTCGGTCGGCCCGGACATCGCCATCGCGATATCGAGCAGTTTCTTGACCCCACCCGGTATCTCGTCGATGCGCTGGTCGCGGAAGGCCTCGATCCCGAACCGTTCCAGTGTTGCCTCGGCACGCTCCAGCGCATGGCGGCTGCGCGCATGCCGGAATGCCGACGGAGAGCGATCGTCGTTGATCGTCTCCGCAACCAGCATGTTCTCGAGCACCGTCAGGCCATTGCACAACTGCGCAATCTGGAACGACCGATGGATACCCATGCCTGCAATGCCGCGCGGCGACATCGCCGTGATATCACGACCCTTGAATTCGATGCTTCCGGAATCGGGCTTCAGAAACCCGGTGACCATGTTGACGAACGTCGTCTTGCCGGCACCGTTGGAGCCGATGAGGCTCCAGATCGCACCCTTCGGCACATCGATCTCGATGTTCTCGGCGGCAACGACAGCGCCGAACTTCTTGTTGATCGCACGGGCCCGGAGGATCGTCGAGGGCGGCGTAGCCACGTTCGCGCCAGGCCTGTCACCGGTCGTGGGCTGCGTACCCTTGGTCGTTGGCGGCATACCCATGGTCCCGGTCTGCTTATCCATTGATCCGTTCCGCGGCGATCGTGGGCTTCGTCGACGACTTCCGCCTGTGCAGCAACGACCCCAATCCCTGTGGGAGAACGAAGATCACGATCAGCAGAAAGGTGCCGAGCGCCATCTGCCAGGTGTTGGGGAAATACAGGTTGGAGAACGAGCGCACCAGTTCCAGGATGATCGATGCGACGAATACTGCCGGGATCGACAGATATCCGGCCAGGATCGCAACGAACACGAACTCGCCCGAAGTCGTCCAGTAGGCGAACTCCGGATCGATATGCCCGATCGCCAATGCGGTGATCGAACCGCCCAGGCCGCCGAGCGCCGCTGCGATCGTGTAGTTGAATGCCATGGCGCTGCGAACCGAACTGCCGAGGTATTCGACGCGCAGTTCGTTGTCGCGAATGGCCAGCGCAATCAAGCCGCGCTGGGAATCGAAGAACAGACGCAGACCTGTACCGACGACGACCGCAACGCCCGCGGTGAACATGTAGAGCGCCAATTGGAGGTCGCGCCCTTCAAGATGCTGACCGAGGAAGCTTGCGGCGCCCACGTTCATTCCGTCCGTACCGCCCAGCACCGTCATCTTCGACAATGCGCCGAACAGGATCATCGACAGCGACAGTGACAGCATCGCGAAGAATATGCCGCGGTATGTCGCAAGCAACGGTCCCAGGACGACACCGAGCACGCCTGCGACCAGCGTGCCGGCCCCGCACAAAAGGAAGACATCGGTCGAACCGATCGCCTGTGCGAGCAGTGTCGCCGTGTATGCCCCCAGGCAGAAATAGAGGCCCTGGCCGAACGACACGAGCCCGCCGCGCATCATCGTGACGATTCCAAGGGCGACCACCCCCTTTGCCAGCGCCAGCGTCACCAGGAACATCGCCCAGTTCGGCATCCAGAGTCCTGCCAGGACGAGGGCAATCAGCGCAACGACACCGAGCAACAGATTCAGCATGAAGGCGCTCATATCTTGCGGGCCTGGTCCTTGACGAACAATCCTTCGGGTCGAAAGAACAGGACGATGGCCATCACGAGATAGATGATGAACAACTCGGCTTCGGGCAGCAGGTGAACCGAAGCGGCCCGTGCGATACCGACCAGGAGTGCGCCGATCGCCGCGCCTTCGACGGATCCGAGCCCGCCGATGATCACCACTGCGAACGCAACGATGATCACATTGACGCCGAGTCCGGGCGTGACGGAAAGCATCGGCGCCGTCAAGGCACCACCAAGTGCAGCGAGGAAGACACCGGAGACGAACGCACCGAGATAGATCCGATTGATGTTGACGCCCATCGCCTGGCTCATCCCGCTGTCGTGGATCACGGCCAGCACGACCTTGCCCGTACGTGTCCGGTTGAGAATCAGCCAGACCACGACGCCGACCACCACCGCTGCACCAATCAGCGCGAGGTCGTAACCCACATAGAAAAGCGGACCGAGCTCGATGTTGCCCAGCAATCCATACGGTTCCGAGACGAAGTAGGGGTCTGTTCCCCAGACCAGCTTCATCGCGTCCTCGAGGATCAGGAACACGCCGTACGTGACCAGGACGACCAGCACCTCGTCACGACCGTAGAAGTAGCGCAGAAGCCCTCGCTCGAGAACGGGTCCGACGATGATCGCCACCAGCAACGCGGCGACGATCAAGCCAAGATAACTACCCATCGGAAACGCGTCGCCGCCATGGGCCAGATACCCCCCGACCAGAGTGGCACCGGCGTAGGCGCCGATCGCGTAGAGACTGCCGTGCGCCATGTTCAGGATATTGAGCACACCGAAGACGAGTGTCAGGCCCACCGAGACGATGAACAGCCAGGCGGCATAGATCATCCCGTCGACCAGAATCGTGCCAAGGAGCTCCATCGCGAACGATCCGCCTCAGGGCTTGCACTTGGCGCCGGGGAAACCGGCATTGATCCAATCGGCTGCGTTCTGACCCGGCGGCGGGTTGACACACTCGGCGTCGTAGAACTCGAGATCGACGAGCGTCATCTTGCCGGTGGCCTTGTCGAACTTCGTACGCCCGATCGCGTTCGGCTGGATCGCCTGATGGCCATCACCGAGAGCCATCGAGATCTGCCCCGAAGGCGCGTTCCACGACAGTCCCTTCATCGCCGCAACGAGTTCGTCGTTGGACGGTTTCTTGCCACCGTTGGCCGCCATCGCCTTCTCGACCGCAGTCTTCAGACCGAGCAGCGCCTGCCACATCCGAAAGCCCGGTTGAACGGGAATGACGTTGTACTCCTTCTCGTACGCGTTCCAGAGAACGTCGGTCAACGGTCCACTCATGAGCTGCTTGGCAGCCAACCCGTTGACGCCACGCGCACCGAGAATGACGCCGTCCGGCATCTTGTCGCCAAGCTGAGGAAGGACATGATCGGCCGCCGAGAGCGCGATCTGGGAGCGCTCGTGCAATCCGCGTGCCGACATCTGCAGAATGAACGCCTGCAGGTCGCCGCCCCATAGGGACGAATGCACCAGATCAGCCTTCTCGCGCAGCAGTGCGGAAACCTCGGTACCGTACTGGCCCGCGCCGAATTTCGGCAGCAAGGACGTCTTGACGACCGCCTTGGGCTGCAGCTGCTTCATCGACGCTTCGAAGTCAGCCCACGAGTCCTGGCCCCACGCGTAGTTCTGGTTGATCCCGGCGAACGAGTTCACTTCGATCTTGCGCGATTTCAGGTAGCGCGCCAGCGACACGTTGTCCATCGCACCATGTGCGGCGGTACGAAACACGTAGTTGTACTTGGCGTCCTCGAATACGCGCGGGGTACCGCAGTCGTACAGGATCGTGAACGCCTTCAGTTCTTCCGCGACCGGCGGAACCGCAAGGCAATCGCCGGAACTCACATAGCCGACCACCGCGTCGACATTCTCTCGCTGCACGAGGTTCCGGAATTCCTGAACCTGCTTGGTCGCGCCGCCCGCCTCGTCGATGACGACGGCCTCGATCTTCAAGCCACCGAAACCGACCTTGTCGTAGGGAGCGGGCAGTTTGCCTCCGGCGTTCAGCATGTCGACGAGCAGCTTGCCGCCGTTCCAGGCCGGCACACCGAAACTCTCCGCTGCCTGCCCGGACAGGAAAGTGACCACACCGATACGGAATGTGCCGCCGTCCGCGGCATGGGATGACACAGGGGCTGCAAGTGTCGCCAACGATGCAAGCAACGCGGCGATAGGCTTTCTGTATTGCGGCATGGAACTGTCTCCTCGTTTTTGAGCAGGCAAGTGTAACGCATCGTATCGACGCAAAACGGGCCACCGAAGTGGCCCGTTTCGAGAAACACGGCTTGCGACGATCGAGACTACTCGACCGACACGAAAGTCAGGGCTTCTTGACGAACGCCGAACACCAGCCCGTCGGATCGATTTCGGTGTCGCCGGGCATGATCGCGCAGGCACCTTTGGCGGCCGGATCGCCGGCCGGTTTCCAATGCAGGCACATGGAACACTGGTTGCCATCCTTCGGCGTAGCCTGGTACTTGAGCGCCGTGCGCAACCCATCATTCTTCGCCGCATCCGCGCGACGCGGCAGAAAGGCAACGGGCACTGCCGCCGTCGTCATCAGGAGAGTGGACAGAACTTCACGACGTTTGTTGTTTCGCATTGATAACTCCAAGGAAAGTTTGGACCGAAATTGAGCGTTATGGCTGCGCAAGCACAGGAAAGAGCGGCGCCTGATGGTCGGCGCGGCACCTGAATCACTCCAGGCGCCGCGCATGATAAACGATCGTTCCGCCAGGCCGTTGACCGACTTCGGTCTGCCTTTGATCCGGAGCAGGCTTCCGGCCCGGAGAACTGTCTATCCCACCTCGACCACTGCCGTTCGTCCTGACCTACGACCCGAACCGCGTTACTTGCTGGCAACCAGTTCCGGATTGTTGGTCAGCATCGGAGCGCCTTGCAGTGGTTTGTTGACGCCCTGGTGACAGGTCGCGCACCCCACTTTCGCAATATCGCCCATCGGGCCAAGTCGATTAGGCGGCACGACGGAAGCCAGCGGCCCGACATACTTGGTATTGAGATCCTTGACCATCTGGATCCCATGCCATGCACTCGTGCGCTGCGGAGTACTTTCCGCCCAGTTACCGAACGCGCGGCTGTTGTGACAGTAGGTGCAGTTGACGCCCAGCGATTCCGAGAAGTGCATCATCAGACCATAGGTCGTTTCGGTGTCGCCCATGGTCGAATACATCTGCTCCTGCGGCAGGGCCGCCTGTCTGGCCACGCGAATCTTGCCACCCGTGTTCAGTAGATCGCCTCCATTGGGCAGCGACGACACTGCATTCCAGGGAGACGGCATGTTCTGACCATTGCGAATACCGGCATTCTTGGCGTGCGGTGCGTTACCCGGATCGTTATACCAAGCTTCGGCAGGCAACGGTTGCCCGCGGTGGCAGGTATAGCACGTCACACCAGTCTGCTTGACGTGCGATGTCCAGTCACCATTCAGATGCCGCGTCATCTCGAGCATGCGCCGAGACACCTGCTTGGTGTAGAGCCCTTCGTCGGCCAGGTTGTTCGGCGTGTGGCAGTAGTTGCAGCCTTCCTTAGGCGAAACCCACTCCGTGATGTTCAACATCAATCGTGTGAACTGCGCCACATTGAGATCCGTAAGAACCTTGACGTTCTGGTAGACCTCCGCCGCCTTCTGCCCGCCCCCTTCTGCAGGAGGCAGCAGTGAGGCCGGAAAGACGTTCTTGGCGGCGATTTCGACCTGATCGCGCTTATTGACCAACTGTTCCATGCCGACGCCGCGATAGCCGATCTGGGTGACGTCGTGTGGCGGCCGTTCACAGGCCGTGAGGGTCAACAGCACACCTCCAGCTGCGAACCAGGCGCCGAGTCTTGAAAAAGATTTCATTTCACTTCGCTCCTGTGAGTGCGGCTGGGTCAGGCAGAACTTGATATGCGTCCGGATACATCGGCGCAATACCATGCTTCACGCCCCAGAGGAACCAGTTATCCACGACCGTGCCTGACAAGAGAATGCCGATACCGCCGGTGATCGGGCAAAGAATGGCGAACCACCAGGCCCAACGGTGAACCGATTCCATCGTCGCGTTGAAGCCCATCGTCCAGCGCCAGAACAAGGCTGCGCGCTCGGATGCCGTACCACGATCGACGGTCTGCTGGATTTCACGCTCACCGCCGAACCGGGTGACTGCAAGGATGGTTGCGCCGTGCATCGCGAACAACAGCGTCGCCCCGTAAAGGAAGGCGATCGACAGCATATGGAACGGGTTGTAGAACAGGTTCCCGTAGCGGATCGAGAAAGCGGCAGTCCAGTCGAGATGCGGGAAGATGCCGAAAGGAACGGCTTCGCTCCAGCTGCCCATCAGCAACGGACGAATGAAGCCGAGAACCAGGTATAGCCAGATTGCTGCCGCGAACGCCAGAGGGATATGCATTCCCATGCCCAACTCACGAGCACGACGATAAGTGCGGACCCACCAGAGCAGAATCGACACGGTCAGGAAGAAACCGGCGAGCACCCACCAGCCACCTTGTGACAAAGGCGGAAACGGATCCATGCCGACGCTCGGCGGTGGCGGCTCGAGCGCCAACCAGGGAAGCAGCCGGATGAACTGCAGCGGGTCCCAGTTGACCGACGCAAGCATGTTCAAACCGATGATCTCGATGGCGAACAATCCGAAAATTATCGAGAACGTTCCCGTCCAGCCCAGGTAGATGGGTCCGATCTGCGCGTCGCCGAATCTTCCCAACCACCAATTTCGCATCGGTGGCCCAAGGCGGTCGAGGTTCCCGGGAGGCAGTTCTACGCCTGCCTCCAGAGGCCCTTGCGCCTGTATGCGTGTAAAGAGGTTTTGATACTCAATCATGATGATGTCCTCGGTTTCTCATTATTCCGGCAATCTAATCCGGCTCTCAGGACCAAATCGGCAGGTAGAGCCACCAGCCCCACCATTCCGGCCAGCTCTGGGTCCAGAAGGGTCCGCTGATCACGATGCAGATTGCGCTCCAGACAACCGCTGCCAGGGCAAGGAACAAACCAAGCCGGTGAATTCCGAGTGCTCCGATCGAATACCCGACGATGTCGCGGAAATACGTGTTCTCGTGCTCGACCTCTTTCACCTTTTCGCCGCGGCCGGGATTGATCGCCGACAGCACCAGGCCACCGTGCAACGCCATCGCGAGTGTCGTGGTGAAGAACAGAGTGATGGCGATCATGTGCGCCGGGTTGTAATGGAAATGCAGGAACTGATAGCCCACATTCGATACCCAGTCGAGATGCGAGATGATTCCATACGGGAAAGCGTAACCCCAGGCACCCAACAAGACGGGGCGCACGACTTCAAGGGTCAGATAGGCGCCGATCGCAAAGGAGTAAGCGACGGGCACATGAAGTCCCATACCAAGTTTTCTGGAGATTTCGACCTCACGTAGCGCCCAGGACACGAACGCCCCTGTTGCACAAACCGTGATGATCTGCCAGAGACCACCTTCTTTGAGTGGCGCCAGGCCAAGACCGTATTTGAGGTCGGGCGGGGCGATGCTGAGCGCCCAGAGGTTCCACGTCGGCCCCAGCGCAGCGCCGTAGAGAATCAGCGCGATCCCGAGAAACGAGAAGAAAACCGTCGTCACGCCGAAGAATCCAACGTAGAGCGGCCCGACCCAGAAATCGAACAGGTCTCCGCCCGCCAAGGTACCACCACGAACGCGGTATTTGCGTTCAAAACTGAGCATTGCCATATCAATGTCCTCGCGTGCCGATCGTTTATTTATTCAGTGTCATGTCAATGCAACTAAATGCGCTGCCGGATCGCGCAGAGGCCAGACAGCAGTCGGCCTGCTGCGCGTCCAGTCACCACCTAGACCGTACGGGTGTCGACGGGTGCCGGCGGAACGACCTGCAGCTGCAATGAAGCTGCTTTCGGTGCTGCCATGGGTACGTCGATCCAGTTGTACTTGGCAGTGCTGAGCAGAATGAAATGAATCAGCAAAGCCAAACCAAGCAGGAAAGCTGCCAGACCGATCAGCATCCGACGCGGATCAAACAAAAGCCAAACTCGCCACATAAGTTTCTCCTAATTGATGTGGGCAATAAGCGTATACGTGGCAGCACTCACACCACGCATGAAGGACTGCCCTTCGGCTACCTGAAACCAGGTTCGCCATCGAAGCCCAGCCACTTGAGCCACCAGCGCAATTCCCAATATGACGGAAAACACACATAGGAAAGTTGCACGCCAGCCCGGTATCGACAGCAGGCTACGGTTGTTCAACTGATCAAGTTCGTTGGTAACCATGTTCAATGCCTCAGGGTAGAACTCACTCTAAAGCCAGGGGCGCCAAAACCAGACCAGGATATGGGCGAGAGCGGCGACTGCCGTGAAACCCAGAAACCCAGTCAAGAAGGTCGTGTGGAACTCCTTGGCTTCATTGCCTGTCAAGCCCGAAAGGGACTTTTCCAGATCTGCCATAAGTCAGACTCCTTTCACTAACGATCTTTCGATCACATCCACGCAGGATCTGCGCAGTCCGATGTCCCGGGTAAACATCACCCGTAACATTCCGCCCGGCGGACCGAACGAAATTCCCAGCCGCTTGATACTCATGCGGCAAAACCTATCTTCGTTGCCTGCCGCGCCGCGATGACGCGCGCCGCAGTCACTTTTCCTTCTTCGGCGCGTCGCGCATCGCGCTCGGCGCGGTCTCGCAGTGCCTTCGCAGCCGAGATGCGCACCAGGACGGGTTCCTGGTTGACATATTTGTCGAGGAGTTGCTGTGCATCCTCGTCCCAGGCCAACTCGCCAAGCCTTGTCGGTACCGCATCGCCGGCATCCATTTCGGTGCCCAGCGGAAGGATATGGAACAACGCGTCGAAGAGCGCATTGCAGAATTCCTGCACGAGGTAGGTCGCGCCGGAGTAACCCATGAAGGGCGTTCCCAGGTGCCGGCGGATGATCGCGCCGGGAAACGAGGCAGGAACGTAGGAAGCCTTGCGGCCCGATTCGGCCAGGTACATACGCTCGTTGTAGCTGCCGAACAGAACAAGGGGCGTCTTGCTCGCGACCAACTCGCGCACTGCGGCGTTGTCGGTCTTGACACCTGGTTTGCGAGCCACCGCAAAGTTGCACGGCATGCCGAGTTCGGTTTCGAGGAAGTTTCTGACGCCACGCGTATAGGTTTCGTTGGCCACGATGCCGAACGATGCAGTCGCGAAGAAATCCTGGGTCACCGAGCGCCAGAGATCCCATATCGGCTTGACCGTCGTGTGAGTCTCGCGTTCGATGAAGGGTTCCGGATCGAGACCCAGAAGTTCGCCGAGTTTGCGCAGGAACACCGTCGTACTGTGCAGGCCGATGGGTGCCTGCAGATAGGGGCGGTCCAGCGTTTCAGCCAACAGGCGGCCGAACTCGCGATACATCACGACGTTGACTTCCGCATTCGCGAGGTTCGCGACGTCGGACAGATGGCTGCCGAGCGGGAACGTCATGTTGACTTCAGCGCCGATCCCTTCGATCAGCCGCCTGATCTCGGCAATATCCGAAGCGCTGTTGAACACGCCGTAGGACGGCCCGAGAATATTGACGCGCGGCTTTTCACCGTCCGCGCGCTTCTTCACTGCGCGGACCTTCTTCGTGCCGAACTCGGTCCAGAGCCAGTTCATTGCACGATCTGCCGTCTGCCACTGATCTTCATCGATCGTTCGAGGCAGGAATCGTTTGATATTGGTCCCTTCTGGCGTCACGCCACCGCCGATCATCTCGGCGATGGACCCTGTGACGACCACGCTCGGCAGGTCGGGATCCAGCGACTGATGCGCCCGTCGCATCGCACCTTCGGTGCCGTGCTGGCCAAGTTCTTCTTCGCCGAGTCCGGTCACGACGATCGGCAACTCGTGGGGTGGCAGCGCATCGGTGTAGTGCAGCACCGAGGTCACCGGCAGGTTCTCGCACCCGACCGGTCCGTCGATGATTACCTGCAGGCCCTTGACTGCCGTGAAGACATAGACGGCGCCCCAATAGCCACCCGCGCGATCATGGTCGAGCACCAACATCAGATGCCCTCCTCGACGGATTTGGTCGCAGCCAGCTTGTCGGTTTTCTTCCTGTAAGCGGCCCTGAACGCTGAATCGTCGCGCGGCGTTTCCGACCAGATGCCGCTCGCATGTCCTTTACCAACACCGGCAAACATTGCATTCATCTGAGCGAAGCGCTCGGTATTGCTCATCGCAGCATTCACGACCGTTGCCAGCGATCCGGCCCCGGCCGCTCCCATCAGAGGCCTTGCCGATATCAGATTGGTGAAGTAAAGCGCAGGCAGACTGCGTTCCTTCGCGTACTGCACGACTGGTGTCGTCCCGATAGCGAGAGCGGGCTTGTATTCGTCGACCGCCGCGATATCGTCCTCGAGCGAGGACCGATAATTGACGCGGGTGCCACGGTCTTCCAGCCAAGCCAGATCCGCGGACGACCATTGGGTCCGCGGGCACGCTGTGCCTACGTATGGCACGTCTGCGCCACTTTCGATAAGCAGTCTGGCGACCAGGAGTTCGGACCCTTCATAGCCGGACACAGTGATCCGCCCAGTGATGGGGTTCTTCGCGAGCGCTGCACGAATTGCCGGAATCAGCGTCTCTTTGGCGGCGTGCAGCACCGATGTCTTGACGCCGAAGTGAACTGCCACGGCGTCGAGCCAGGCTTCGGTGCCTTCAGCGCCAACGGGTGCCGAGCCGATTATCCGGCGCCCTGCCGTCTCGAACTCGCGCACCGATGCCGTATAGAACGGGTGGATCGCCGCGGCTGCCGCGCAGTCCAGCGCGCCGTACAACTCTCGCCATTCGCGGGTGGGCACGACGGGTCCTGCATCGATACCCAGGGGCGCCAGCATGGCGGCGATTCCCATCGGATCGACCGGGAACATCTCGCCGATCAAGGCCAGTGATGGGCGGGTACTCACACCCGATGCCGGCCTCTGAACCGGACCTGCCATGATCTCTTTGCGCGCATAACGGAGCATCGCACCGGCCAGGATATCCTTGGCTTCCGCATGCGTGGGCACGCCGAATCCCGGTACATCGATGCCGATGATCCGAACACCGTCGATGCTGTCGGGAAGGAGATCCAGGGGAACGCCCGACGCAGTCGGCACGCACAGATTGATGATGACGATGGCGTCGACTTTCTTGGGATCGGCCAACTGGTACACCGACTCGCGGATATCCTCGAACAGCTTGCCAGTGACAAGCGTTTCCGAATCGAAGGGTACGTAACCGACCGTCCGGCGCGCGCCGTAGAAGTGCGAGGTGAAGGTCAGCCCATAGACACAACAGGCAGAGCCCGACAGCACGGTCGCAGTACGGCGCATGCGTAGTCCCACTCGCAACGATCCGAACGCCGGGCACATGCTCTGAGGCTGATCGTGGGGACCAGCGGGATAGTCGGCTGCGTAGCGCTCGAGAACCTCCGCCTTGCCGGCGCCCATCGCCGCATCGTGCATCGCCTTCTTGCCGGTCGTGCAACTGAGGCCTTCCACCGTCTGGCCCATCTCCTGGGCGATTGGAATCACCTTTTGTGCAGCCTTGCCGGTCGGTTCCGCGACGGAGCCGGTCAGTGTCGGATCGATGTCGGCAGTGAACGTCTTGTCCATTTCTTTGGCTCTCGTCGCCGCGCCTTAGACGGCGTCGTAGATCACTTCGAGCGACGGGCGCACGACGAGCTTGCCGCCGCACATCTCTTCGGCAGTGGCGGGAACCAGCGTGACATTCCTGCCCACGCTGTCGCCATCGAACAGATCCAGCAGGCCCTCGGAAGTGAGCGGCCGTGGCTGTTGCGGTTGCGACGTGCCGATGTTGTCGGCCAGTTGCGCGAACAATGGCCCCCACTCGCCATCGAGCCGCCCGACGATCTCGTAGTTCGCACTCTTGCGCCGGATATCGTCATTCGCCGGGATGGCGGCAAGCACTGGAATGCCAACCCGCTCGGCGAAGGCCTGCGCCTCGCCAGTGCCGTCATCCTTGTTGATGACAAGGCCCGCGACACCGACGTTGCCGCCCAGCTTGCGGAAATATTCGACGGCCGAGCAGACATTGTTTGCCACGTACAGCGACTGGAGGTCGTTCGAGCCGACGACGATCACTTTCTGGCACATGTCGCGCGCAATCGGCAGACCGAAACCGCCACAGACGACGTCGCCGAGGAAATCGAGCAGTACGTAATCGAACCCCCATTCATGGAAGCCGAGCTTCTCGAGCAACTCGAAACCGTGGATGATCCCTCTGCCGCCGCAGCCACGCCCCACTTCGGGCCCGCCCAGTTCCATCGCGTAGACACCATCGCGCTTGAAGCAGACGTCGCCAATTTGCACGGCCTCACCGGCCTGCTTCTTGCGGGATGACGTCTCGATGATCGTGGGACATGCTCTACCGCCGAAGAGCAAGGACGTCGTGTCGCTCTTGGGATCGCAGCCGATCAGGAGAACGCGCTTGCCCTGCTGGGCAAGCATGTAGGAGACGTTGGCGAGCGTGAAACTCTTGCCGATGCCGCCCTTGCCATAGATCGCGATGATCTCTGTCGCGCTTCGGATTTCACCCGTGGCAACAGCGTCCGGCTCGACACTTGCCTCGCGACGTAACGCCACATCGATGCGCTTCAAGGTCGACTCGTTCATGCTTTGTCTCCGGTATTTTCTGCTGGCGACCAGTCGAGAACCATCTTCAGACAGTCCGGATCGGAAAACGCCTGTTCATAAGCGACCGCCGCCATCTCGACCGGCCGGCGGTGCGTGATCAGTCCTTCAAGCGACAAAGCGCCTGAATCGACGAGTCCAGTGACCGCCTCGAGATCGGCCGGCAGCCACTCGGCACTGATTCGAAGCCGCGCCTCGCGCATGAATGCGGGCGGGAACGCGAACTGGACCGGCTTGTCGTAGAAGCCAGCCAGAACGATTTCACCGTTGCGCGCAAGCCGGCCGATCAACAGGTCGATCAAGCCGACGTCACCGCTCGCGTCGCAGATGCGCCGATAGGAATGGTTGTGGTCGTCGGCCGGGTCGATGACCGGATAGCCCAACGCACCGGAGCGACGAGCAGCCTGCGTCTCCCAGACGATGGGCGGCACCCCGTCGAGGGCGATGACCAGACGTGCGAGCAGGCGGCCGAAGACGCCATGGCCGACGATCAGTTCCGGGTGCGAATCGCGTCCACCGGCAAGCACGTGATAAGCGGTTGCGGCCAGTGCAAACAGAATCCCCTGGGCGCCCAGCGAACGCGGTATCGCGACGGCGCGGGCTGCAGCGGAGACAATGTGTGAAGCAGCACCCCCGAAAACGGCCGCCGCGCCATCGAATCCTTTACCGCCAGGCACGAAGACCCAGTCACCGACTTTGTGCTGGGCATCAGCGCCCGATCGAACGACCGTTCCGACAGATTCGTAGCCTGGCACCAATGGCCAGCTCAACCCGGGAAAAGCTGGCATGCGACCGGTGTAGAGCAGGCGCTCAGTCCCGGTACTGATGCCACTGTGACTGACTTCGATCACTATGTCGGAATCCGTTGATTCTGGGAGGCGTAGACGCTCAAGCCGGACCTGTCCTGGCTTGGGAAACAGCACGGTGAGTGCGTCCATCGCGCTGCCCAACTCCTCTTTGACGTATCAATCCGATGGTTACGATTCGAGTGTCTCGAACGACCACCGTCCATAAGTGTCAGATTACTCTGACTGAAAAAAACGTCAAGTTAAATTGACGGTTTTGCCTGACTTTCAAATGGGTTCACTCGAGCCGATCGGCGCTCCGCGATCCTGATCGCGGACGCATGCCAGGACTCGGACGAGCGCCGGCAAATGGGTGGCGTGGATGCTGGGCGCACCGAACCCCGCCTCGCGCAATAGCGCAGTGATTTCCTCGGGTGTTCGCGCCCGCCCGGATCCCATTGCGTGCAGATACATGCCGAAGTACGCATCCGCGATCGGCTCGCCACCTCGCGTACCGGACATGGGTTCTGCGATGAGCAGTGTGCCGCCTGGAGGAAGGGCTGCATGAGCGGCGCGCAACAACTTTCGGACGATGCCGTCGTCGTGATCGTGAATGATTCGCACCAGCGTGATGATGTCTGCACCGGTCGGCAAGGCGTCGCTCGTGAAACTGCCGCCGACGACTTCGACACGGTGCGAAAGGCCCAGTTCTTCGAGATTGTCGCGGGCGATTTGCGCAACCGCCGGCAGGTCGAACAACTTCAATGCCAGTTTGTCATTGGAGCGGGCCACTGCTGCCAGGAACGTGCCGTTGCCGCCGCCGACATCGAGTACACATCGATGTCGATGAAGTGGATAGGCGGCGATCACCTGGCTGGCGATCATGTCCTGCGATGCCGCCATCAATGCCGTGTAGCGTTCGATACCGTCTGACGCCAGTTCGCCTGGCTGGTCCGATCGCGCGTAGGGCCAGAATCCGGCAAGTGCCTCGGCTGGACGACCTCGCAGCATGGCGACTGGATCCCGCAGGTCGACATAAAGCAGTCGGTGGTGCTCGATCATCGCCATGACGCCCGGATTGCCGAGCAGCGCCGCGCCCAGATCGCCGAGACCATAGCGAGCCTCACCTGTTCCGTCGTCGACAACGCGCAAGAGTCGCAGTGAAGCCGCGGCAACCAGCAGCCGGTGCACCGCGCTCTCGTCCATGTCGATCATCGCGGCGAGCTCTGCAACCGATAATGGCCGAACGCGTACGCGCTCGAACAACCGCAGCTCGACACAGGCCAGCAGCACCTGGCTGTAGACGAACCCGGCGCAAAGATCGAAGAGTTCGTTCACCCGGCGGCGGGCCAGCGGACGTGTCAATGGAAACCGGCTGGCGAAGGCCTGGAAACGTCCGTTCATCAGGAGCGAATCGCGCATTCGGAACCAGCGTTCCCGCCACGCACTCAACCCGCCAACAGGCATGATAGCCGCCGGCCGGTTCGTCAGAGGTAAAGCCATGCCAGCGTCAACTCAGGCAGCAGCCTGGAGAATGTCGCTTGGAACGAAGCGCAGTGCCTGCTCCGCCACCAGCGCACGCAGCGGTTCGCGACCCGGGCATTCAGGAATGGAATCCACCGCATCGGCGACGCAGCGCTGCAAGCGGTGAACGGCCCCGTTCAGGCCCAACGTTCTGACGGCACTGGGCCGGTCGAGCGCGATATCGCGGCCGACGGGCTTGCCGATCCGATCGACACTGGACGTGGCATCGAGAATGTCGTCTGCGATCTGGAA
>JBGSTN010000723.1:0-2776 GCA_041736455.1 Burkholderiaceae bacterium
TTGTTGGCCGTGACCACGTGCTTGCCGCCCTCGATGGCCGCATTGACCAGCGACAGTGCGGGCTGCTCGCCACCGATCAGTTCGACGACGATGTCGATGTCCGGGTCCTGGACGATCCGCATCGGATCGGCGACGAAACGCGCCCTGCCCGCCAGGCGCGCCAGTGCCCGGGACTCGTTGCGCGCGCAGGCCTGGGTGATCTCGATGCGCCGTCCCGCCCGACGCGTGATTTCTTCCGCATTGCGGGTCAGTACATCGAGTGTGCCCGCCCCCACCGTGCCGACGCCAAGCAGACCGACCCGGACTGGACCGTATTTTTCCACCGCAGAGTTCTCCGAAAGAGGTTGCGCAGTCAGGTCGTCGACGGCGATATCAGACCGTCGCGACGAAACATGTCGCGGATGCCGCGCACGGCCTGCCGGATGCGCTGCTCGTTCTCGATCAGCGCGAAGCGCACATGATCGTCACCGTAGTCGCCGAAACCGATGCCGGGCGAGACCGCCACCTTGGCATCCAGCAACACCTTCCGCGCGAACTCCAGCGAGCCCATCGCACGATAGGGTTCGGGAATGCGTGCCCAGATGTACATCGAGGCCCGGGGCGATGTCACCGGCCA
Source organism: Burkholderiaceae bacterium (assembly GCA_041736455.1). Taxonomy (GTDB): domain Bacteria; phylum Pseudomonadota; class Gammaproteobacteria; order Burkholderiales; family Burkholderiaceae_E; genus JAUIAI01. The sequence continues at coordinate 617 of JBGSTN010000723.1, forward strand.
GCCGGCATCGCGCAGTCCCTTGACCAGCACGTCGCGACGCGACTGGTAACGCTGGCGCACTTCCTCGACGCATTCCTGCGGGCCTTCGAGGGCCGCGATCGCAGCGACCTGGATCGGCGTATACATGCCGTAGTCGAAATAACTCTTCAGCCGCGCGAGCGCGCCCACCATGCGGGCATTGCCGACCATGAAACCGATCCGCCAGCCCGCCATGTTGTAGCTCTTGCTCATCGTGAAGAATTCGACGGCGACGTCCCGCGCGCCGGGCACCTGCATGATCGAAGGCGCCTTGTAACCGTCGAACACGATGTCGGCATAGGCAAGATCGTGAACGACCAGGATGCCATGCTCGCGGGCCAATGCGATGACGTGCTCGAAGAACGGCATGTCGACACACTGTGCGGTGGGATTGGCGGGAAAGCCGAGAATGACCATCTTCGGCTTCGGAATCGATTCCCGGATCGCCCGCTCGAGTTCGGCGAAGAAATCGACATCGGGCGTCATGCGAACCGAGCGGATGTCAGCACCGGCTATCACGGCGCCGTAGATATGAATCGGGTAGCTCGGGTTCGGAACGAGCACCGTGTCACCGCGATCGAGCGTCGCGAGCATCAGGTGCGCAAGACCTTCCTTCGAACCGATCGTGACGATGGCTTCGGTGTCCGGGTCGATGGTCACGTCGTAGCGGTCGTGATACCAGGTGGCGATAGCGCGCCGAAGGCGCGGAATGCCTCGCGATACCGAATAGCCGTGAGTATCCTCGCGCTGGGCGACCTCCACCAGCTTGCTGACGATGTGCGGCGGCGTGGCGCCATCGGGATTACCCATGCTCATGTCGATGATGTCTTCACCGGCACGGCGGGCCTGCATCTTCAACTCGCCCGTAATATTGAACACATAGGGCGGCAGGCGACTGATACGGGCAAATTCGGGTTGTTCGCTGGAGGAATCGGTCATGATTTGGTGTGAAAATGATAATTTAGCATTTTGGACCGACGCAGAGCGCCATGAAGTTGCATCCGGAACAGCCCAGTGCGCTCAATACCATCACGGCGTACGGTGATGGATACATCGAAATCAACGCCCGCCGCCATGAAGGTGCGATCCGCGTGGCACCGCACGGCGAGGTTCAATCGTGGTCGGTGACCGACGGGTCTGCGCTCAGTGCCGCAGCGGTTGCCGAACTGCTGGTCGAACGACCCGAGATCATCCTGCTCGGTACCGGCGAACGACAGCTTTTTCCCGATCCCGCGATACTGGCCGAACTCTATCGCACCGGAACGGGATTCGAAGTGATGTCGACGCCGGCCGCCTGTCGCACCTACAACATCCTGATGGCCGAGGGTCGGCGGGTCCTTGCCGCGCTGATGCCGACGCGCTGATGCCGACGCGCTGAATCCATTGCGCCTGACCGGCCGACCGAGCCCGCCGACTCCGGGAGCGCGTGTGCTAGAGTCTTAGACGACTTCCGTCCTGATTGCCAGCAGGCCGATGTCGCGGCCGAATGGCTGATTCCCTGATCGTTCCCGGAGAAATCGAATGAGCGTAGTGCCCGGCAAGAAAGTGCCCGACTTCCGGGCCGAGTCGACCGACGGTGAATTCAGTCTCGCGGCGGCCAAGGGCAGCAAAGTCGTACTCTACTTCTATCCGAAGGACAATACGCCGGGTTGCACGACCGAAGGCCAGGACTTCGCCGCTGCTCACGACAAGTTCAGAAAGGCCGGCTGCCTCGTTTTCGGTGTCTCGCGCGATTCGATCAAGTCGCACTCGAACTTCAAGGCGAAGTTCGAATTTCCTTTCGAACTGCTGTCCGACCCCGACGAGACGCTCTGCGAACTCTTCGGCGTGATGAAGATGAAGAACATGTACGGCAAGCAGGTGCGCGGTGTCGAACGATCGACGTTCCTGATCGGCGCCGACGGCAAGCTCGTGCGCGAATGGCGCGGCGTCAAGGTCGCCGGTCATGTCGACGAAGTCCTCGCTGCGGCCAAGGCCGCCTGATCCGTCCCGACGCGTCCCCACCGACGACTCCTCATGCCGCTGCCGAAAGCCCCGACCCGACCCGCTGAACTGATCGATTTCTCGCAGGCCACGCTGGCTCGCGACGTTCGGCCACCGAGCCGTCGCACGACGGTCGCGTCGACACCACCGGCCAGGATG
>JBGSTN010000726.1:0-1683 GCA_041736455.1 Burkholderiaceae bacterium
CAGGCGCTCGCGCACCGCTTCCGGCAGCCGGGAGCCGGCGATATCGAAACGCAGTTGGACGGCGGTGGCGACCTTGTTGACGTTCTGGCCGCCGGCGCCCTGGCTGCGGACGAACGTGATCTGGACGTCGTCGAGGTCGACTCGTAGCGGAGATTTCATGTCTGGCTTCTGGTCCGGGACGCTATGGTAGCGCCCGCACCGTTTCAGAGAATCGCGCTGAGCGGCAGCCAGCTGTAGACACGTGCCTTGACGCGCTTCATGAACCGCGCCTGCCTGTCGGGCGAGTCGGTGACCGGATCCCAGCTGTTGCCCGGCGACATGTCCTTCAGAATCGCCTCGCGGATGCCGTCGGCGAACTTCTTGTCGGTCATGATCATGCCGATCTCGGTGTTCAGGTTCTGTGAACGCGGATCGAGATTGTAGGTTCCGATGAAGGCGGTCTCGCCGTCGACGACCATCGTCTTGGCATGCAACGACATCGTGGGTGCGGCTTCGTCCGTTGTCCGGTAACGGCGCATCAGTTCGTACTGGACCTGCGCATCGGGACGGAACTCCCTGACCTCGACGCCCATGGCGACCAACCTGTTGCGCTGCCAGAGATAGCCGCTGAATGCCTCCAGGTTGTCGGTCGCCGCGAGCGAGTTCGTGTTGATGCGGATCCGGACTCCCCGCGCGACCGCCTGCTCGAACAGGGTGAACGCCTCGTCGGAGAGGATCAGGTACGGTGACTGGATCAGCACTTCCGTGCGTGCTGCCGCCACGAGTTCCGCGAGCGCCTTGGCGCTGCTGCTTCCTGCATTCAGCTCGAAGCGACCGGCGACATTCTTGCCGGGCATGTCGTGGATGAACCGGACGTCTCCCCAGCGGATCGATCGGGCCAGCCGGATGAACTCGCCCGGCGTGCCGGCAATCGCATCGCGAATCTCCGGCTCGAAGTTCTCGGCCGCCGCCGCATAGCGACTCAGTTCGGCACGAAAACCCGCGACATCGGCATCGCTCATCGCGGGCAGGTCGGCCTGATCGGCTGCCGCCTCGATCAGCGCCGCGACCTGCCGGGACAGCGGGCTCGACCAGAACGCTTCGAAATTGCGGCGGATGTCGCCGACGACATGGCCCAGGAGCAGCGCATCGCGGTCGCGAAAGTTGTACTGGTGACTGTAGTCGTAGTATTCGACCGCCATGTTGCGACCGCCGATGATCGCGACCTTGCCGTCGATGATCACCGATTTGTCGTGCATGCGCTGGTTGAACGATCGGAAATCGGTCAGCATGTGCCAGATGCGCTGATACCAGCGCACACCCACCGTGATGCGCGGGTTGTAGATGCGAACGTCGACGTTCGGATGGCGCACCAGCGCAACGAGCGTCCGCTCCTGCGCATCGATCAGCAGGTCATCGACGATCACCCGCACCTGCACTCCTCGGTCGGCGGCACGAAGCAAGGCCTCGGCGGCCAGCGTACCGATGTTGTCCGGGCTCCAGATGAAGTATTGGACTTCGATCGAGCGGCGCGCATTGTCCACCAGCCAGGCGCGGGCTCGCAGCGCTTCGGCGCCGGTCTCCAGCGAATAGACGCCGGTCTTGCCCGGACGATTCGCTATGTAGGTTTCGACGAGCGCCATCGGGTCGTCAGCGGTATCTGGTTGCGCGGGTTGCGCGGGCCGTTCGGGTTGCGCGGCGTGC
>JBGSTN010000743.1:0-3780 GCA_041736455.1 Burkholderiaceae bacterium
GCGCGCCCGGGCGACCAGTGCCTGGGGTGGTCCGGATGCGCGGCTCTCGTGTGCAGTGGCATCGTCAGTCGCGACCGTTTTCATGGCGGAAGGCTCACGCGCGTGAATGCTTGGTCATCCGTCATTATAGAGAAGCAGCGCCTCCCGTCAGCCTGGTCGCAGGAACGGTAAACTTCAGGGTTATCTCTCAGAGCCGCCATGGATTCCCAACTTCTGGGCTTCGTCAGTTTTGCGTTTGCGGCGCTCGCCTTTGGCGGGCTGAGCCTGTTGCTCGCCATCCGCGGGACATCCGAGCTCGGCGGGCGCATGTTCCTGCTCGCCATCGTCGTCCAGGCCATCTGGGCCGCGGTGATGGCCCTGGGGCTGACCGTGGTACAGCTTCCGGCGGCGATCGGCAGCAGCGCCGAAGCACTCCGTACCCTGGCGTGGACGGCCTTCCTGCTGTCGCTTCCGTTTCAGGGCGACGTCGATCGCAGCGAGTTCTTCGACATGCGGCGGCTGCGTTCGTTCGCGCTCGTCATTGCCATCGGCTTGAGCCTCACCGGCTGGACGATGGATCTCCTCGGCATCGATCTGCGGCTGGTCTTCACCGCGAGGATCGGTGCGGCCCTGTTCGGGCTGGTCGTGCTGGAACAGGTGTACCGCAATGCAACGCCCGGCAAGCGTTGGTCGATCCGCTTCCTGGCGGTATCACTGCTGGCGATGATGGGATTCGACCTGCTGCTGTACAGCGACGCCCTGCTCTACTCGAAGCTGAACATCCACTGGTGGACCGCGCGAGGATTCGCCAATGCCTTGCTCGCGCCGCTGCTGGCGATCGCGGCAATGCGCAATCGCGAGTGGCGCCTCGACATCTCGGTCTCGCGGCGCGTCGTCTTCCATTCGACAGCGCTGATCGCGTCGGCTGCCTACATCGCCGTCGTCGCGTTCGGTGGCTACTACGTCCGTCAGGTCGGCGGCGAATGGGGCGCGGTACTGCAGGCACTGATCGTCTTTTCGGCGGTCACGCTGCTGCTCGCGCTGATCCTCTCGGCGCCGTTGCGGGCACGCCTGCGAGTCCTCATCTCGAAGCACTTCTTCGACTATCGCTACGACTATCGCGAAGAGTGGCTCAAGCTCACGCAACTGCTCGCCCAGCCTGGCAACCCGTCGAGCGACGGTGCGACGACCGACACCGGCCTCGTGGAAAGGGCGTTGCGCGGCCTGTCGGGTTTGGTCGACAGCAATGGGGCGGGACTGTGGCTGCATGAATCCGACCTGTACGCCTACCAGGGCGGCATCGATTTCGACACCCGTAACTTGGAGATCTCGGCGTCGCATCCGCTCATCACCTACCTTCGCGATCGCCAATGGGTCATCGACCTGATTGAATTCGACAGTGAACCCGAGCACTACGGCGGCCTGGAGGTCCCTGCCGAATTCCAGCGACGCGATCTCTGGCTCATCGTGCCCCTGCTGTTGCGCGACGACCTGGTCGGATTCGCCGTTCTCAAGCGCGCCGTTGCGCCCGCACCCGTCAATTGGGAAGTCCGCGACCTGCTGAAGACGGCCGGTCGCCAGATCGCCAGCTACCTGGGAGTCCAACAAGCCACCGAACAACTCGTGCAGGCCCAGCAGTTCGATTCGTTCAACCGTCTCTCCGCTTTTGTCGTCCATGACCTCAAGAATCTCGTTTCACAGTTGACTTTGCTCACAGAAAACGCCCATCGCCATCGCGACAACCCCCAATTCCAGGCCGATATGGTCTCGACTGTGGAAAACGTCCTTAGTCGGATGCGGGGTCTGCTGCTCCAATTACGGGCAGGCACTAAACCGATTGAAAGTCCGGTCCCCATCCCGATCCTCGAGGTCGTCGAGAAGGCACTGCATGCCAAACGCATGCTTCGCCCGACCGTAAAACTCATGGCGGGTCCCGAACTCAGATCGATCAACGTGCGCGCCCATGGCGAGCGATTGGAGCGAGTCATCGGGCATCTGGTGCAGAACGCAGTCGAAGCCTGTTCGGTTCGCGGCGAAGTCAAGGTCCATGTGCAAGCTGAAGCGGGAATGGTTCTGGTGGAAGTCATCGACAACGGCAAAGGCATGAGCGAACAATTCATTCGCAATCGCCTGTTCCGACCATTTTCAAGCTCCAAGCCTCATGGGATGGGTATCGGCACTTTCGAGAGCCGAGAGTACATCCGTGAGATCGGCGGCCGACTGGACGTGCAAAGCCAACCCGGCAAAGGCACTTCTTTCCGGATTGCCCTGCCCCTGGCGACGGAAGTCGCCGGTGCGGCCCATGAGATGGAGCAGTAGTGAAATGGCCGATTCGCGCCCTGTGTTATTGATGGTAGAAGACGACCTCGGTCTGCAGAAGCAGATGCGCTGGTCGTTCGATCGCTTCAACGTTGTCTTCGCCGAAGACCGCGAATCCGCTATCACGCAGCTGCGCCGCCACGAACCGGCCGTCGTCACGCTGGATCTCGGGCTGCCGCCCGACACCGATTCCCCCGAAGAAGGCTTCGAGGTCCTCGAGGAAATCCTGAGCCTCGCACCTGCCACGAAAGTGATCGCTGTCACTGGCCAGAACGATCGTGGCAATGCGTTGCGCGCCATCGCATCGGGCGCCTACGACTTCTTCGCGAAACCCTTCGACGCCGAGACGCTCGGCCTCGTGATCGATCGCGCATTCAATGTGGCCGAACTCGAGCGCGAGAATCTGCGTCGCACGGAAATGACGCAGACGATGCCGCTGGAGGGTCTCATCACCCGTGATCCCGGCATGATCAAGGTCTGCCGTCAGATCGAGAAGCTTGCGCCGACCAATGCCAGCGTGCTGCTCTATGGTGAAAGTGGCACGGGCAAGGAATTGCTTGCGCGCGCCCTGCATATGCAGAGCGCACGCAAGGACAACCGGTTCGTGGCGATCAACTGCGCCGCGATTCCCGAGGCGCTGCTCGAGTCGGAGTTGTTCGGGCACGAAAAAGGCGCCTTCACGGGAGCGGTCAAGCAGACCGCCGGCAAGATCGAGTTGGCGACCGGCGGCACGTTGTTCCTGGACGAGATCGGCGATCTGCCGATGTCGCTGCAAGCCAAGTTGCTGCGTTTCCTGCAGGGTCGCGTGATCGAGCGCGTGGGTGGGCGGACCGAGATTCCGGTCGACGTCAGGATCGTCTGCGCCACGCACCGAAACCTGCGCGAGCTGATCGACGCGGGCGCGTTCCGAGAAGATCTGTTCTACCGACTCACCGAAATGGTCGTCACCATTCCTCCGTTGCGTGACCGGGCGGGTGATGCGTCCCTGCTGGCGCACGGCTTCGTCAAGCGATTCGCGCAGCAGCAGAAACGCGAGCGGCTGTTCCTGCGCGATGACGCCCTGCAACTGATTGCGAGCTATCCGTGGCCCGGCAATATCCGCGAGCTCGAGAACTGCATCAAGCGGGCCGTGATCATGGCTGACGCCAACAGCATCGGCGCCGAAGATCTCGGCCTGCGTCGTGACAGCGAAGTCAAGGCCCTCAATCTGCGGGCGATTCGCGATGATGCCGAGCGCAAGGCAGTGCTGCAGGCAATGGCGCAATCCGGCGGCAATATCGCCCGGGCGTCCGAACTGCTCGGCATCAGTCGCCCCACGATGTACGACTTGCTGAACCGTTTCGGCCTGCGCGAGCGCCAGCCGTCGGGGGGCTGAACGCGTTCGATCGCAACAAAGGCCTGGGGCGCACGATGCGCCGCAGGCCTTTGCGCCTTTTGCGCCGGCGAATGCGTTCCTGACCGCGCTTCAGAACATCGTCGGTG
>JBGSTN010000747.1:0-1960 GCA_041736455.1 Burkholderiaceae bacterium
TCGTGGCCGCGACCGGCACCATGCAGGGCTGCGCCACGCAGTGGAGCGAACCGCTGCATGGCGAGCAGGCGGGCTATCACGTCTTCAACGATACGGGGGTCGATCGGATCGAGTGGCCGGAATTGCTTGCCGACGACCGCCGCACCGTTCTCTACGCCAATCTGCATGCCGCACGCCCCGGGCGCGCGCAGGCTTCTGGGGCCGAATGGTTATGGGCCGAAAGGCTGGACGCGCAACGGCGCGGCCGCTGGACACCACACGAGTCATACGATGATTTCGGCAAGCAGGCGACCGGCCGCACGCTCGCCCGCACCGACTTCGAAATCGACCCCGGCGACGAATCGCTGGGGTTGCCGCGCGCGATGTCGGGCAGTTTCAACACGGTCGGCGGTGAACACCGGATCCCGGCATTCGCCTGGGTCCAGTGGCGCCGTTTGCCCGCACCGGGGCAGGTACGTTTCAGGGGCGAACTGGTCGGGCCGATACGGGTGCCGGTGCGCGAGCGGATCCCTGCCGCCGTCATTGCGCAACTGCGCGAGTCCTGGCGTTACTCGATCGACATCGCGATCGGCGCCAGGGAGTCGGACCCGCCGCTGGTCTGGCGCCTCTTGAAGACGACCGATCGGGGAATCGAGGTGGTGACTCGAAGCGACGCGACTTGATTCGGACGTGTCGGCGCGGTTTGATATCACCTCACCGACAATTTAATGTAAGTGCTTACTTGGGCTGTTGAGCCAGAATTCCTCTGATGTTCTGCAGACCTTGTTCGAAATCGGGTCCGATCCAGTCATCGAGCAACACGCCGACGATACGCATGACCGGGTTCCACATCGCATCCGACTCGAGGCGCCATGTGAGTTTGGTCCCGCTGTTGACCGGCTCCAGGATGAACTGGCAAAGCGCCATCGCAAGCCCGTTGTACGTGACCACATAGTCGAGTTGGCGCGGCACGCTCGCGCCGATGATCGACGCGGTGCCACTTCCCTCCCGATTGCTATCCCAGCTCCAGCGAGCGCCCATTCCTTTCGGGGCTCCGGTGTAGCTGATCTTCATGTCCGGGTCGCGCAGATAATAAGGCGACCATCGGTTCCAGGCGGTGGGGTCTTCGAGCAACTCCCAGATCCGGTCGGGTGGCTGCTCTATCGTCATCGATCGTTCCACGATCTGCTTGGCCGGCAGCAGGAAGCTTGCTCCCGCCATAGCAATCAACGCGATGACGAGCCACTGCAACAATCGGCCAAACCGTGACATGTTTCAAAGCCCGACCAGCGGGCCCATTGACGACGTTCAGGCTCGTCGCATCCTGCGAGCCGCGTGTGCGGCCGCTCGATGGCTTGCCAGAACGCCCTGATTTTTGAGAAACGCCTGCATGGACGCCAGTTTCGACAGGCTTGGAAGCGTTGCACCCGACCTTGGGCTGACCTTCAGATGTTCGCACAAACGCGAATCGTTGCAACAAGAAGTTACAGCGATTCTCCCTTCGGGCGGACCAAATCATGTCATCGCGACGTTTCGGACCACGTTATCCAGAGGCGTGGCGCACGTGGTGCAGTCAAGTTTCGTACCCGTGAGTCGCGTAAGTTTCCAGGTTTCTCCTCTTTCCGGCCGCCCCGTACGGGCGGCTTTTTTTTGGCCGAAATGGGCCATTCCGGCGGTAGCCAATGCTGCATCGGCGTTCGATGAGCACGGTTCGAGCGATGTGGGCTGATATTGTCGCGGTCATCACCCGGCCACGAGGAACTCAGAAATGAATCAGTCGATCGATCGAATGCTCGAATATCACCAGGCGGCCAGGCACTACCCCGGGGCGCTGGTGCTGATCGAAGAAGCCGGCAAGACCCTCTGCCGGCGCGAGTCGGGTCGTCTGTATGGACACGACGAAACACGTGGCGAGGCGATGCATGCGCAATCGAGTTTCCGCGTCGCGTCACTGACCAAGCCGATGGTCAGCGCGGTCGCG
>JBGSTN010000503.1:0-4818 GCA_041736455.1 Burkholderiaceae bacterium
CTACTCGGCGACCAAGTCGGCCGTGGACCGGATGACGCGCATCGCGGCGAACGAGTCGGGCAAGCTCGGCTACGGCGTGCGGGTGAATTGCATCTATCCCGGTCTGGTACCCACGACGATGGGCATGCAACTCGCCAACGACATCGTCGCGGCGGGCCTTGCCCCCAGTGTCGAGGCGGCGGTCGGCGACGTGATCGGTCAGACACCGCTCGGCCGGCTCGGGGAGATCGCCGATGTGGCCGACGCGGTGGTGTTCCTGAGTTCGGATGCGGCGCGATTCATCACCGGCATCGGCTTGCCGGTGGATGGCGGCATGGGGATGTGAAACAGCATCAGTCTTTCGACGACACCGAAGGCGGCGCTGCCCTGGGCACCGCTGGAGCCACCGATTCGTCATCGAATCGCGGCACTGCATCATTGCTCAGGCACAACGCTTGCGGTCGAGCGGTTCGATGAACCGTCTCCGCACATTCTGGCTCGGCCTGCTCGCAACCCTGTGGTTCGTTCCGACCGTCGTGGTCGCGAGCTTCCTGGTGCTCGCGCTGTTGCTGATCGAGACCCACTCGTGGGTCGAGATGGACCTGGCGCAGGGCTGGCCACGTCTGTTCGGTGCCGGATCGGATGGTGCCCGCTCGATGCTTTCTGCGATCGCGACATCGATGATGACTGTGGCCGGTGTCGTGTTCTCGGTGACGATCGTGGCGTTGGCGCAGGCCTCCAGCCAATATTCGCCGCGTGTGTTGCGCAATTTCATGAGCGATCGGCCGACGCAACTCGTGCTCGGGGTGTTCGTCGGCATCTTCACCTACTGTCTGCTGGTGCTGCGGACGGTTCGCGGCAGCGAGGACGGCGATCCGGGCTTCCTGCCTTCGCTGGCGGTACTGGGTGGCCTGGTGCTGGCGCTTTTCGGGGTGGCGACGCTCATCTACTTCATTCATCACGTTGCGTCGTCGATCCAGGTGTCGTCGATCCTGCAGCGCATCGCGGGAGACGCCAACGTGGCGATCGATCGCCTGTTTCCGGAGCCGGTCGGGGAACCGGTTCCTGAAGATTGGGCGAAGCAGCGAACGGATTCGCACCAGCAGGTGGTGCCGTCGCGATTGACGGGCTACATCGTGAGCGTGGACGATGCCGGGCTGCTTGCCCTCGCAGGGCGGCTCGATCGGGTCGTGACGCTGCAGCACCGTGTGGGCGAATTCGTCATCGCGGGTCGGCCGATCGCCGAAGTTTCGGGCGACACGCCGCTGGACGACGAGGATGCCGACGCGCTGCGCAATCTGTTCCTGCTGCAAAGCCAGCGCACCGTGCATCAGGACGCCACGTATGGCATCCAGCAGATCGTCGATATCGCGGTGAAGGCGCTGTCTCCCGGCATCAACGATCCGACGACCGCAGTGATGTGCATCGATCAACTCGGGGAGTTGCTGGTGCGCCTCGCGGGGCGGCAGGTGCCCGGCCCTTGCCGCGGCGAGGGGCAGACGCTACGCGTGATCGCGCCGAGGGCCGATTTCGAGGACATGACGGCGCTGGCGTTCGATGCGATCGCCGACCACGCGCGCGGTGACGTGGAGGTGTTCGCGAGGCTGCTCCACGTGCTGGAAATCCTCGACACAGTCACCGAAGATCTGGCCCGGCGCCGCTCACTTCAAGGTCGGCTGGCGCCGATGATGGAGACGATCTCGCGCACGGTCGAGTCGCCGGTGCGGCGCGAGATTCTGCTTGCACGGGCGCGCATGCTCGAACTTCGGCTCCAGTTGCTGGACGTCTAGGTTAAGCTACCGGTTCGGGTTCCATACCCTGCCGCTTCAGCATTGGACCGGCTCATCCTCTGCGATAGCCATGAGCGACGAATACCAGATCAACATTCCTGCTTCTTTCATGGCGGTTCATACCGTGCCGGGCCGCATCAAGCCGTCGTTGTCGCGCGATGCGCTGGCCGAACGCTACGATTTCTGCGAAGACCTGGCGGCGGTGCTCGGAGAGAAGGCCCGTGAGGTGATCTTCGACCTGAGTGTCGCCGAACTGGATGTGCTCGAGCGGATCGAGGCCGGCCTGCTGGGTGACAACGGGGTGGTCGAGCCGGCCGAAGCGCGCTGGGTCGTGATCCGCATCGCCGAGATGCTGGGCTGGACGCAGACGGTCAGTGATCTGCAGGCGCCCGCGTCGACCACGCCGTCGGATTGACGCCGGTCTGTCACTCGACGAACGGTGGATCTCTCTGCGAATGGCAGGCCCTTCGACCGTCCACGAATCCTTAGCAGAATCGCTGGCGCTTCAACGCCCCTCGTGCATTCGCTTGCAGACGGCCTCCGTCACTTCCGCCATCGTCGCCGTGCCACCCAGGTCGCGCGGATGGAATTCCGGCCGTGCGGTTACTGCTTCGATCGCGTGCATCAGGTCGTCGGCCGCCACCTGTTCGCCGAGATGCTCGAGCATCATCACGATCGACCAGAACGTGCCGATCGGGTTCGCATAGCCCTTGCCCATGATGTCGAACGCGGATCCGTGGATCGGTTCGAACATCGACGGATAGATGCGTTCGGGATTCAGGTTGGCCGTCGGCGCGATGCCGAGGCTGCCCGCCAGTGCCGCGGCCAGATCGCTGAGGATGTCGGCATGCAGATTCGTGGCGACGATCGTGTCTAGCGATGCGGGTCGATTGACCATGCGCACGGTCGCGGCGTCGACGAGTTCCTTGTCCCATTCGACGTCGGGAAATTCGCTGGCGATCTCGGCGGCGATCTCGTCCCACATCACCATCGCATGGCGTTGCGCGTTCGACTTCGTGATGACGGTCAGTCGTTTTCGTGGCCGCGACTGGGCGAGTTCGAAGGCGAAACGCATGATGCGCTCGACGCCCGTGCGCGTCATGATCGAGACGTCGGTCGCGACTTCGATCGGATGTCCCTGGTGCGCACGACCGCCGACGCCCGCATATTCCCCCTCGGTGTTCTCGCGGACGATCACCCAGTCGAGATCCTGGCGACGGCAGCGCTTGAGCGGCGCATCGATGCCTTTCAGGATGCGCGTCGGGCGGACGTTCGCATACTGATCGAAACCCTGGCATATCTTCAGGCGCAATCCCCATAGGGTGATGTGATCGGGAATGTCCGGGTCGCCGGCCGAGCCGAACAGGATCGCATCGACATCGCGCAGCGCATGCAGGCCGTCGTCGGGCATCATGCAACCGTGCTGCCGATAGTGATCGCCACCCCAGTCGAAGTACGTCAGGTCGACGCTGAAGTAGCCCATGGCGACGAGTTTCTCCAACACCAATTGCCCGGCCGGTATCACTTCCTTGCCGATGCCGTCGCCGGGAACCAATGCGATACGGTAGGTTTTCAATCAAGCCTCCACAGTCACACGATTGATCAGTCGAAGCGCAACGATCCGTCGCTGAGGTCAGCTTGCGGCAATTCGTCCTTTTCGCGCCAATAATCCTGCGTGTGCAACCAGGGCATGCGGTCGCCCTGCCGGGGCAGAAGATGCACGCCGCGCGTCACGTAGCCGGGGTTGAAGTTGTCCGGATCGACCCACGGCGACAACGGCATGGACTGCTCGTTGCCGCGCAGCACCGGCTCCACGCGCGACACGGCGCGCGACTGCATCGTGTTGAGCAGGCGACAGACGAGATCGGCGATCAGGTCGGCACGCAACGTCCAGCTCGCGCGGAAATAGCCGAACACCCAGGCGAAGTTGGGTACGCCGGTGAACATCGTGCCGCGCCAGGTGACGGTGTCGGAGAAGACGAGCGGTTTGCCGTCGATCGTGAATTCGATGTCGCCCAACACGTTCAGGTTGAAGCCGGTGGCGGTGACGACGATGTCGGCATCCAGATGCTCGCCGGACTCGAGCGCGATGCCGGTTTCGGTGAAGCGGGCGATCTGGTCGGTGACGACCGAGGCGCGGCCGCTGCGAATGGACTTGAACAGGTCGGCATCGGGAATGAAGGCGATGCGCTGGCGCCAGGGGCGGTAGGTCGGCGTGAAGTGCTTCTCGATGTCGACGTCCGGCCCGAGATGCTCGCGCAACGCGCCCAGCAAGTCGGCCTTGAGCTTGTCCGGTTCGCTGAACGACCGGCGGGTGATCTGCGCCTGGTCGAACAACACCTTGCGCCGGACGATCTCGTGGATCCAGGTCTCGGGGATGTCGAGTTCGCGCAGCGTGTCGGCCAGGACCATCGCGTTGCGGCCGGTGATGAAGTAGGTGGGCGAGCGTTGCAGCATCGTGACGTGCGCACACTGGTCGGCGATCGCGGGGATCAGCGTGGCCGCGGTAGCGCCGGAACCGATCACGACGACACGCTTGTCGGCGAGCGGCAATGTTTCGGGCCAGTTCTGCGGATGCACGATGGGGCCGCGGAACTGCGCCATGCCGGGCCACTGCGGCGTGTAGCCTTCGTCGTGACGGTAGTAGCCCTGGCACATCCACAGGAAGCTGGCGGTGAACCGCAACGGTTCATCACCGCCTTCCGTCACGACGACGAGTTCCCAGCGCTTGTCGGGCTCGGACCAGTTGGCCGACTGGATGCGATGGCCGTACCGGATGCGCTCGCCCAGGTGGTTCTCGTCGATCACTTCGCCCAGGTAGTCGCGGATTTCCGCCGCGGTCGCGATCGGCGGCCCCACCCACGGCTTGAAGCGATAGCCGAACGTGTAGAGGTCGCTGTCGGATCGGATGCCCGGGTAACGGTGGGTGCGCCAGGTGCCGCCGAACCCGGCCTGCGACTCGAGCACGACGAAGGTCTGCGTGGGGCACTGCCTGGTCAGGTGATAGGCCGCGCCGATGCCGGAGATGCCGGCACCAACGATGAGCACG
>JBGSTN010000763.1:0-2392 GCA_041736455.1 Burkholderiaceae bacterium
GGCCATGCGAAACGCGCCTTCGTGGCGATGCTGAAGGCCCGCTACGCGTCGGTAGAAGCGCTCGCGAAGGCCTGGTCGGTGCCAATCCGCGACTGGCAATCGTTGCTCGCCCCGCTTGGCGGCCGGTCGCGCCCCGATATCAACCGAACGAAGGTGGCAGAAGATCTCGTCGCATTTCAGGCAATGCATGCCGACACCTACTTTCGAATCATCGCGCAGGCGCTGCGCGCCGCCGACCCTGATCATCTCTACCTGGGCGCACGCTTTTCCGCCCGCACGCCGGAGGCGGTTGCCGCCTGCGCCCGCTGGTGCGATGTCGTGAGCTTCAATCTGTATGTGCCGGACCTTGCCACCGGTTTCGAGGCCGACGCGTATGCGGTTCACGGCAAACCGGCAATTCTTTCGGAATTTCATTTCGGCTCGCAGGATCGTGGACCTTTCTGGGCCGGTGTGATGCCTGTGAACAGCGAACGTGACCGTGGTCCCGCCTATGCGCGCATGATCGAGTCCGTGATCGCCAACCCGCATTTCGTCGGCGCACACTGGTTCCAGTATCTCGATCAACCTGCGAGCGGCCGTTGGCTCGATGGCGAGAATGGCCACCTTGGTCTCGTCGACATCACCGACACGCCATGGCCCGAATTCGTCGCCGACGTGCAGCGCGCCAATCTCGATTGGCTGGTCCGGTCGTCGCGTCGGCTCGAGCGATGAAAGCCCGGCCGACCCGGATACGACAAAGGAAGATTTCCATGCACCATGGTTTCGATCGGCAACTGTTCAAGGGGCGCACCGTGGTCGTCACCGGAGCCGGGTCGGGCATCGGTGCCAGCGTCGCTCGCGCGTTCAGCGCATGCGGGGCATACGTGATCGCACACGTGGGCCGCACTCCGCGCAGCGAGGTGGGGCTCGGCCGCCATCGTGAGCTCCTGTATGCAGATTTCACTCGTGCCGATCAGACTCGATCGTTCATCGAGGAAGTGCTGCAACTCGCTCCGGTGATCGACGTCCTGGTGAACAACGCGGGCACCATGATCGGCCGATTCCCGGTTGCGTCGCTGACAGACGATCAATACCGCGACATCGTCGAATTGAACCAGTCTGCAGTCGTCAGGATCTGCGGTGGTCTGCTCGGCGCCCTGCGCGCCTCCCCTGCTCCGTCCATCGTGAATACGGTTTCAATCAGCGCGCGCACCGGAGGCAGCGCGGGGTCGGCCATCTATTCGGCGACCAAGGCATTCGTCGTCACCTATTCGCGTGCACTGGCCCGCGAGCTCGGGCCCGACGGCATCCGCGTCAACGCCGTATCACCAGGCACTATCGAAACAGACTTTCATCGACGGTATTCCACGCCAGAGAAACTGGCTGCAACGCGCGCCAGCATTCCGCTGGGCCGTCTAGGCACGCCCGACGACTGCGCACCGGCGTTTCTCTTCCTGGCCGCCCACTCACTGTCCGGATATATCACTGGGCAGGTGCTCGAGATCAACGGAGGCCAGTTGATGGCATGAAGGCTCGCGACGTATCGGCAACGGTATCCGCAGCGAGATCGCGGAGAAACCTTCTGATAACAATTCTCATAACGATTGCATGTCTTCCTGCTGCGATGTGCATCCGTGTCGACGACCCGTCGCACCAATCATCGATGAATGGCGAGTTCATTGTTCGATTTGATGCGTGATCGATTCGCATCACGATCGACAATCGGATGCAATCAGATTTCGTCTCTCATGACGACCCGAAATTCGCGCCCCTTTAATTCATTTTTTGAAGCAAAATCGCGGAAACCGTTTTGCCTTTCGCAACGCGACCGGACGATTCGGACATAGACTTCATGGAAAGTGCCCGGTCACGAACCGGAACAAACGCACATTGCGTTTATCGTTAAGGAGGTCTCGACAATGAGAAGAACACTCTGGATTGGTTTGCTTGTCATCGGAGTCGGTGTTGCGAGTGCAATCTCGCCGGCTATCGGTCAGGAAACCAAGGACAGCAATTCATCGACGGTGCAGTCAGGTACTGCAACGCAGGATACGGCGCCGGTCCCCGCGACACCTGGCGCCGTGGCACCCGGCAACGCGACGCCGGGCAATACGGCGGCCGCACAATCATCGACCGACGCCCCCGCCACAGCGGACGAGCCGCGTCGCGGAAGTCCCGTCGTCCTCGTCTTCGGTCTGCTGATCGTGATCGCATTGATCTACCTGATCCAACGTGGCCGCAGTGTCCATCGTTCAACGGCAGGTGCGAGTCAATCGAGTGACGGCACGAATGGTGCGAAGACTGCACAGGGCGGTCCGCCTGTCGACACGCGCATCCCGGCGGCAGCACCAGCCGGTATTGCCAACTTGGCAGGTTCGACGGTCGAAGGCGCGTCCGTTGCGTCATCCAAGCC
>JBGSTN010000857.1:0-1658 GCA_041736455.1 Burkholderiaceae bacterium
TCCGCCTCGCGGGTCTGCCGGGCATGCTCGTCGACCCGCTGGAAACTCCCGCCCGAACCCGGCGAAACCGCCGCGTATTTCGAGCTGCCGGGCCGCAGGAGGCCAGATCGGTGCACCCGATGAATGCACCAGGTTCGGGCGGAATGCGCGGGCGAACGCACGAAAGAGGGGCGATTTTTCAGCCGAACGGCCGCAATCCACTTGGCATAACTCGTGCAATGCAGATGCGCATGGGAGTCGGTGCAGCAACGCATCGATAGGTCAAACAGGTGGGTGGGAGGATCCCGTTCGCCGCTGGAGGAATCATGAAGCTGATCACCGCGATCATCAAACCGTTCAAGCTCGACGAGGTGCGGGAGGCCTTGTCGACCATCGGGGTACAGGGCGTCACCGTCACGGAAGTGAAGGGGTTCGGGCGCCAGAAGGGTCATACCGAGTTGTATCGCGGTGCCGAATACGTCGTCGATTTTCTGCCGAAGATGAAGATCGAAGCCGCCGTGCCCAAGGATCTGCTCGACCAGGCGGTCGAGGCGATCGAGAAAGCTGCCCGGACCGGGAAGATCGGCGACGGCAAGATCTTCGTGAACGACCTCGAGCAGGTGGTTCGCATCCGGACCGGCGAAACCGGTCCTGCCGCCCTCTGACCGGCATTCTGATCCGACAGACAACCCTTTCACCGTAGAAACCTGGTTCTGGAGAAAACAACAATGTTTCGTCACGTTCGATATGCGGCAGGGCTATTGGCCGCGGTTGCGCTACTGATGCCCGGGCTCGCGGCGGCCCAGGCCGCGGCGGCACCGGAAGCAACCGTCAACAATGGAGATGTCGCCTGGATGCTGGTCTCGACCCTGCTCGTCGTCATGATGGCAATCCCGGGTCTGGCCCTTTTCTATGGCGGACTGGTCCGCAGCAAGAACATGCTCTCGGTCCTGATGCAGGTCATGACCGTTTTCGCGTTGATCGTGGTGTTGTGGGCCGTGTACGGCTACACGCTCGCATTCACGGAAGCGACGCCGTTCATCGGTTCCCTGAGCAAGCTGTTCCTGGCGGGTGTCTCGGTCACGACGCTGTCCGACACCTTCACGCCTACCGCCAAGCTCCCCGAGTATGTGTTCCTGGCGTTCCAGTCGACGTTCGCGGGCCTCACCTGCGCGCTGATCGTCGGTTCCCTGGCCGAGCGGATCCGATTCTCGGCGATCCTGCTGTTCAGCGTGCTGTGGTTCACCTTCTGCTATCTGCCCATCGCGCACATGGTCTGGGGTCCCGGCGGTTATCTGCTGGGCAAGGGCGCACTCGACTTCGCGGGCGGCACCGTGGTGCACATCAACGCCGGTGTGGCGGGCCTGGTCGGTGCCTATCTGGTCGGCAAACGGGTCGGCTTCGGCAAGGAATCGATGGCCCCGCACTCTCTGACCCTGACGATGGTCGGCGCCTCGATGCTGTGGGTCGGCTGGTTCGGCTTCAACGCGGGCTCCAATCTTCAGGCCAATGCGGGAGCCGGTCTGGCGTTCGTCAACACGCTATTCGCAACGGCCGCCGCCGTGGTCGCCTGGTCGCTGGCTGAATGGATCGGCAAGGGCAAGCCGTCGATGCTGGGCGCGGCTTCCGGTGCGGTGGCGGGGCTGGTTGCCATCACACCCGCCTGCGGCACGGTCGGT